>DATLUM010000070.1 GCA_035533095.1 Acidimicrobiales bacterium
GACGGCGGCATCTTCACCTTTGGTGATGCGACCTACCACGGGTCGACCGGGAACGTTCGGCTCGATCAGCCGATCGCGGCGATGGCCCGCACCGCAAACGTTGGGCGGCTACTGGCTTTTGGCCGCCGATGGAGGGATCTTCTCCTTCGGTAACGCCGGCTTCTACGGCTCGGGCGCGGGCCGAACCGGTGGGCACCGGGCCGTCGGCATGGTTGCCACCGGCGACGGCGGGGGGTACTGGATCATCCTCGACAACGGCGCCGTGCTGGCCAAGGGCGACGCCACGCCGTTCTCCGGACCGACCTCTCCGACCGGGCCGGCCCGGGCGGACGGCCACTACACCTTCGAGGCGACCAACTCGGCGGGCGCCCCGATCCGCTGGAACCCCGCTGAGCCGATCACCTACGCGGTGGCCGACGCCGGGGCTCCCGCCGGATGGTCGATCGACGTCAACAGCGCCATCGCCGCCGCACACGCCGCCACTGGCCTCACGTTCGCCAGCACCGGGGTCTACGCCGAGGTGTCTCAGATCCCGTCCTCGGTCAAGGTGACGGTCAGCTGGGTGTCGACCCTAACCACCGGGGACGGGGTCGGGTTGTCGACGTACTGGTACTACCTGTTGAGTGGCTACACGCCGCAGATCGTCTCGGCCAAGGTGCAGCTGCTGTCGAGGCTCCCGGCGGGAGGAGGGTCGGGCGAAGAACCCGTTCTCCCGCATGAGTTGGGGCACGCCATGCGCCTCGGCCATGCGTCGGGCGCCCCCGAGATCATGAACCCAGTCGACAGCGGCTTGGCGACCTACCAGCCCGGAGACCTCAACGGATTGTGGCGTATCGGCGCCACCCAGGGCAGCACCGGCTTCTACTGGTAGCGCCGGCCTTCAGCCGCCGTCGATGGCAACCACCGTGCGCGTGCGCGACGGGGAGCGCCTGGTGACCGACGGGCCGTTTGCCCGAAGTTACGGGGGGTTTGGAGTCTGATCTGTGGTCTGACCAGCACGGACAGACGCGGGAAGGTCACTGAACGTAGGCACTAATAATGTTGACAGTGTTGGTCGTGTTGTGTAGGATAGCCTTGTGGCTAGACGGGGTGATGCTGTACATGTGTCGGTCACACGTCGGCACTACAAGGACAAGGTCTATGAGACCACGTTGCTGCGCCGCTCCTACCGGGAAGGCGGCAAAGTCAAGACCGAGACGCTGGGCAACCTCTCGCACCTGCCGGCCGAGACGATCACGCTGATCCGGGAGTCCCTCGCCGGCAAGACCCATGTGGAGGCGGGCGCCGACTGGGAGATCGAACGGTCCCTGCCTCACGGCCATGTCGCCGCGGTGTGGGCGATGGCGCGCACCCTCGGGCTGGCCGAGCTGTTGGGCCCGTCCTGCGAGCAGCGGGACTTGGCGCTGGCCCTGATAGTGGCCCGGGTGGTGTCGCCGGCCTCGAAGCTGGCCACCACCCGATGGTGGCAGACCACCACCTTGGCTGGGGATCTGGGCGTCGCGGACGCGTCGAGCGACGACGTGTACGCCGCGATGGACTGGTTGGAGGCCCGCCAAGCCAGCATCGAGTCCGCTCTCGCCCGCCGCCACCTCAGCCCCGGCGGCCGGGTGCTCTATGACCTTTCCAGCTCGTGGATGGAGGGCCAGTGCTGCCCGCTCGCCGCCCGCGGCCATTCCCGGGACGGCAAGGCCGCCAAGGAGCAGATCGAGTACGGGCTGACCTGCTGCCCCGAGGGCCGGCCCGTCGCGGTGGAAGTCTTCGCCGGCAACACAGCGGACCCGACCGCGTTCATCTCCGCCGCGGCCGCCGTGCGGCAGCGTTTCGGGCTGGGCGACGTGGTCATGGTCGGCGACCGCGGCATGATCACCACCGCCCGCATCGACGCGCTTCGCACCGTCGGCGGGCTGGGCTGGATCACCTCCCTGCGAGCCCCGGCCATCCGACTGCTCGCCGAGGGCGGCGCTCTGCAGATGAGCCTGTTCGACGAGGCGAACCTGGCCGAGATCACCGACCACCCCGACTATCCCGGCGAACGGCTGGTGGCCTGCCGCAACCCCGCCCTGGCCGAGCTGCGGGCCCGCAAACGCGACGAGCTGCTCGCCGCCACCGAAGCCGACCTGGCCGACATCGCCGCCGCGACCACCCGGGACCGGCGGCCCCTGCGAGGCCAGGACAAGATCGGTCTACGCGTCGGCAAAATCGTCAACCGCCACAAGATGGCCAAGCACTTCACCCTCACCATCTCCGACACCGGCTTCGCGTTCGCCCGCAACCACCAGGCCATCGCTGCCGAGGCCGCCCTCGACGGCATCTACGTCGTGCGGGCCTCAGCCGCCCACACCTCCACCATGAACGCCCCGGCAGTGGTCGAGGCCTACAAAGACCTCAAGTTCAACGAAGCCGGGTTCCGCAGCCTCAAAGCCATCGACTTGGACCTGCGCCCAATCCACCACTGGACCGAGACCCGAGTACGCGCCCACGTGTTCATCTGCATGCTCGCCCTCTACCTCGTCTGGCACCTGCGCCGCGCGTGGGCACCCCTCTGCTTCACCGACGAGGCGACCCCCGAACGTGGCGACCCGGTCGGCCCCGCCCAACGCTCCCCCAGCGCACTGACCAAAGCGTCCCGTCAACACCGCACCGACGGCGAACCCGTCCACAACCTCGCCACCCTGTTCGCCGAGCTCGGCACCCTGACCCGCAACACCATCGTCTTCGCCGGCGGTGCCCGCATCACCAAACTCGCCACCCCCACCCCACTACAACGACACGCCTTCGAGTTCATCGGCGCACCCATCCCCATCGAGCTCGGCCCCATGTAGACAGAACAACCAACCCGCCAAACAACGAACCCCCTGCTCAGCAGGGGGTTCTGTCGTCAAAGCCTACGGAACTTCGGGCTAGAGGTGGTGATCTGGCCGGTTCGGCCGGGTTGCATGTGGTGGCCGGGGCGGCGCTGCTGCGCCCGGAGGAGCAGCTGTTC
>DATLUM010000071.1 GCA_035533095.1 Acidimicrobiales bacterium
TGGACCGACCGGTGGTCCACGACCGATCATGACCGTGTGAGCATCCGCACGTTCGACGAAGCACGCGCAGCCGTAGCCTCCGGGATGGCGCCCGCCGCGGCAGCCGGCGAACTCGTTTCGCAGATGACCCCAGAAGAGCGGCTGTGGTGCCTCGACGGGGACGCGCCGACCTGGGCGGGCCTCGCGTTCATGCACCAGGAGAACGGGTACCACAAGGCACCGTTCGTCGCCGCTCAGGTCGAACGGCTCGGGATCCCCGGCATCGCCTTCTCCGACGGGCCGCGAGGTGCGGTGATCGGGAACGCGACGTGCTTCCCGGTCACGATGGCTCGAGCCGCGACCTGGGACCCCGCTCTGGAGGAACGCGTCGGCGAGGCCATCGGGCGTGAACTGCGGGCTCTCGGCGCGAACCTCACCGGCGCTGTGTGCGTGAACTTGCTTCGCCATCCGGCGTGGGGTCGAGCGCAGGAAACCTACGGTGAGGATCCTCATCACGTTGGCGAACTGGGCGCCGCGCTCACGCGAGGGCTGCAGCGCCACGTGATGGCCTGCGTGAAGCACTTCGCGTGCAACTCGATGGAGAATGCCCGATTCAGCGTCGACATCGAGGTAGACGAGGTCGCCCTTCACGAGGTCTACCTCCCGCACTTCCGCCGCGTGGTCGACGAGGGCGTCGCGGCCGTGATGTCGGCCTACAACTCCGTCAACGGTGATTGGTGCGCGGAGAGCACGAACCTTCTCACTGATGTGCTCCGCGGCGAATGGGGCTTCGAGGGTTACGTCATCAGCGACTGGATTCTCGGGCTGCGCGACGCCGCGAAGTCGCTGGGCGCAGGTCTCGACATCGAGATGCCGTACCGCATGGTCCGGGCGCAGCACCTTCCTGGCGCGCTCGACCGCGGAGACGCCAGATGGGAGGACGTCGACGCGGCGGTCACCCGGGTGGTCTCGAGCCTTCTACGCTTCGGCGAGATGCTCGGGGCACCGGCGCCTCCGATCGGCGTCGTCGGCTGTGACGAGCACAGGCAGCTTGCGCGCCAGGTGGCCGGTCGTGCGGTGGTGCTCCTGCGAAACGAGGCGGTGGAAGGCACGCCCGTCCTGCCCCTGCCCTCCGCCACCAAGTCCGTGGCCGTCTTCGGCCGCCTGGCCGGCGCCGTCAATTTGGGCGACGGTGGTTCGAGCGACGTGTGGGACCTCGACTGCCACACGATCCTCGACGGCCTGCGCGCAGAGTTCGCCGGTGAGGTCCGCTACGACGACGGAAGCGACACTGCTCGGGCAGTCACCCTCGCCTCGAATGCCGAGGCGTGCGTGGTGGTAGCCGGATACACCTACCGGGACGAGGGCGAGTACATCGGCGATGCTGGCTCTGGGCTCGCGCACCTGCTACCACCTTCGGACGAACCCGGCGTCGTCGAGGCCTACGAAGCGTCCCTGCGTGATCTGCGATCGGTCGATGCACCCGAGCGACTTTCCGAACGACCGAAGGGTTTCAGCATCGGCGGTGACAGGAGCTCGCTCCGGCTGCCCGATCCCGATGTCGAGCTGATCCGGGCCGTCGCCGCTGAGAACCCGCGAACCGTCGTGGTGATCCAGGCGGGCAGCGCGGTCATCGTCTCGGAGTGGGCGGACTCTGTCGCCGCCATCGTGCAGGCGTGGTACGGAGGATGCCGGGCCGGCCCGGGGCTCGCAGACGTGCTTCTGGGCAAGGTGAATCCGTCAGCCCGCTTGCCTTTCAGCGTCCCGGTGGACGAGGCCGACCTGCCGGCGTTCGACCGCGACACCACCAGCTTCCGCTACGACCGGTGGCACGGCTGGTGGCACCTCGCCAGGGCGGGTCGCAAGCCGGCGTTCCCGTTCGGGTTCGGTCTCTCCTACACCACCTTCGCCCTCACCCACGTGGGTCTGCTCAGTGCGCACGACGGCGTGACCGTCACGGGAACCGTGTCGAATACCGGTGACATGGACGGCGCCGAGGTGGTCCAGGTGTACGCGGAGCTCCCGGATCCCGAGGCACCGCCGCGGCTGGTCGGATTCTCTAGAATCGAGGTCGCCGCCGGCGGCAAGGAGACCTTCGAGGTCAGGGTGCCGCGACGGAGACTCGAGACGCGGGACCCGGTCGCGCACACGTCACGGCCGGCTTCGGGGCGCCACCGGTTCCTCGTCGGGCGACACGCCTGCGACCCCGAGTCGACGGCGATCGAGGTGGACCTCTCCTGAAAGGTACCTGTACGGCCAGGTGCGCCCTGCGCCCCGCTACGGTGAGTCTCCGGCCCAAGCCCCTGTAGCTCAGTTGGATAGAGCGGCCGCCTTCTAAGCGGCGGGTCGCAGGTTCGAGTCCTGCCGGGGGCACACACCGCCCTCACACACCCTCGGGCGAGCAGCAAACGACGGGCCCCGTTTATGCGCCGCCGGCGCTCGGGTACATGCGGCTGATGATGAAGGCGGGCGGTTCACAGGCCGGGATTGCCAGGCGCGCCTCCTACAGGGTCCAGCTGAACCGCGACTTCACCTTCGCGCAGGCAGCGGAGATCGCCGGTTACCTCGCGGTCCTCGGTATCTCTCATCTGTACTGCTCCCCCTACCTGCAAGCCGCGCCAGGCAGCACGCACGGATACGACGTCGCCGACCCCGAGCGGCCCAACGACGAACTCGGCGGCCAACCCGGCCTCTCCCTCCTCTCGGGCGCACTGAGAGAGCACGGGCTCGGCCAGATCCTCGACATAGTGCCCAACCACATGGCCGCCGATCCGAAGGCGAATCTCTGGTGGCGTGACGTCCTGGAAAACGGGCCGTCCAGCCAGTACGCCGGCTTCTTCGACATCGACTGGGAGGGCGGTGAATCGAGATCGGCGTTCACCGTATTGGTCCCTATCCTCGGCGACCATTACGGCCGGGTCATCGAGCGAGGCGAGGTTCGTCTCGCGCGCAGCGGTGGCGATTTCGTCCTCCGCTACCACGAACACGAGCTGCCGGTCTCGCCCAAGACAGTGGATGAAATCGTGGGGCGAGCGGCCCGCCGTGCCGGCTCGCCGGAACTGGCGGAGGTGGAGGCCGGTTTCGCCGGTCTCCCGCCGGCAAGAGTCACGGACCGTGAGGCCGTCGCGCACCGGCACGAGAGGAAGGAGACGCTAGTGGCGCGCGTCGTCGAGCTCTGCCGGGACGATCCCGGTCTCGCCGACGCACTCGACGAAGAGGTGGAGGTGGTCAACCGCGACCCGGACCGCCTCGACGAGCTGCTCCGTCGGCAGAACTACCGGCTGGCGTACTGGAGGACGGCGAGCGAGGAGCTCGACTACCGGCGGTTCTTCAACATAGAGACACTCGTCGGGCTGCGGGCCGAGGACGAGCACGTATTCGAAAAGACACACCGTCTTGTCCTCCAACTCGTCGACGACGGGACCGTCGACGGGCTGAGAGTCGACCATGTCGACGGGCTCCGGGACCCGGAGGGTTACCTCGAGCGGTTGGATGGGGCGACGTCGGGCACTTACACCGTCGTCGAGAAGATCCTGGCCCGAGAAGAGCTGCTGGTGGACAGCTGGCCGGTCGCGGGCACCACCGGCTACGACTTCCTGATCCGGGTCAACAACCTCTTCGTCGCGACCGCCAACGAGCGCCCGATGACCGACGCGTACGGGTCGTTTACCGGCCAGACCGCGACGTTCGCCGACGTGGCCCACGAGTCGAAGATCGAGATCATGCGGCGCGACCTCGCCCCGGAGGTGGGGCGCCTGACCTCCTTGCTGTCCGGGGTGTGCGAAACCCACCGCCGCCACCGCGACCACACCCGGCGCGAACTCCGCGACGCGCTCAGCGAGGTCGTCGCGCACATGTGCGTCTACCGGACGTACAACTCAGCCGGCACACCCGCTGGCGGAAGCGATCGCCGGTGGGTCGAGGACGCCGTCGACGGCGCCGTGGCTTGCCGTGAGGACATCGACCTCGAGCTGTTGCGCTTCATCGGAGAGCTCGCGCAGGGGCATCACGCAGGCGAAGGTGCCGACGAGTTCGTGCCGCGCTTCCAGCAGCTGACAGCACCCGTGATGGCGAAGGGCGTCGAGGATACGGCGTTCTACCGGTACAACCGGCTGGTGTCGTTGAACGAGGTGGGTGGCGATCCGGGAACCTTCGGTCTCCCGGCCGACGAGTTCCACACCGCGACGCAACGTACGGCGCACCGGTCTCCCGAGTCGATGCTCACCCTCGCGACGCACGACACCAAGCGCGGCGCCGACGTGCGGGCGCGGATCAACGTGCTTTCCGAGGTTCCCGAGCAGTGGGCCGGCGCTGTCGCATCATGGGCCCGGGTGACCGCGCGGTACCGAGGTCGCCACGGTCCCGACCCCAACTCCGAGTACCTGCTCTACCAGACAATCGTCGGTGCATGGCCAATAGAGCCGGACCGGCTTACGGGCTACATGTCCAAGGCGCTTCGAGAAGCCAGAGTCCACACCTCGTGGGCCGACCCCGACGAGGCCTACGAGCGCGACGTCGAGGTCTTTGTCCGTGGAATCCTCGGCGACCCCGACTTCCTGTCGCTGCTCGGATCCTTCCTGCGCGACAATCGCGTGGTGGAGCGCGGCCGGCGCAACTCGCTCGCGCAGGCTGCCCTCCTGCTCACGTGCCCCGGCATCCCGGACATCTACCAGGGCACCGAGTTGTGGGATATGAGCCTCGTCGACCCCGACAACCGCCGGCCCGTCGACTATGCGTCGCGCGCGCACCTGCTCAGCCGCGCCGGCGGAGAAGACGGTTTCGATATAGGTGACGACGCGCTCGGGAGATCGAAGCTTCAGCTGATCCGGCAGCTGCTCGCTCACAGAAGCTCCAATCCCGACCCCTATTCGAAGAGTGGCTATGAGCCGTTGCCCGTCGACGGTGAGGGGATCGTCGCATTCGAGCGCGACTCGCTCGTGGTGATCGTTCCTTGCAGGAGCGCCGTTGCCGGCCCGTTGTCCGTCGAGTTGCCCGCCGGCCAGTGGACCGACGTCGTCACCGGCGCTGCTGTGTCGGGCGGGCTGCAGCCGGTCGCATCCCTGCTCTCGCGCTTGCCGGTCGCGGTTCTCGAACGGGCCGGGTAGGCGTGCAGGAGTTCAAGGTCTGGGCTCCCGAACCCGAGAGCGTCACACTCCTGTCCGGCGGTCGCGAGCTTCGGATGCACCGTGGCTCGGGAGGGTGGTGGCACGTCAGCGACGAACGAGCCGGGCCGGGCACGCATTACGGATTCTGCCTCGACGGCGGGCCACCCCGGCCCGATCCGCGCTCACCCAGCCAGCCCGGAGGCCCCGAAGACCTGTCCGAGGTGGTCGACCAGTCCGCGTTCGCCTGGAAGGACGCCTCGTGGACGGGCATGACCATGAAGGGCGCAGTTCTTTACGAGATCCACGTCGGCACCTTCACTGCGGAAGGCACCTTCGACGCGGCGATCGAGAAGCTTCCCCTGCTTGTCGACATCGGAGTCGACGCGGTCGAGCTGATGCCGGTGGCCGAGTTCCCCGGCGATCGAGGTTGGGGATACGACGGCGTCAACCTGTTCGCGCCACACCATGCATACGGCGGACCGGACGGATTGAAGCGGTTCGTGGACACGTGCCACTGCTACGGCCTCGGTGTCGTGATGGACGTCGTCTACAACCATCTCGGCCCCTCTGGAAACTACCTGCCGGAATTCGGCCCCTACTTCTCCGACCGCCATCAGACGAACTGGGGGTCCGCGATCAACTTCGACGGCAGCGGCAGCGACGAGGTCCGCCGTTTCGTCATCGACAACGCGCTCGGCTGGCTACGCGATTACCACGCCGACGGCCTACGCCTCGACGCCGTCCACGCCATCGTCGACGACTCGGCGCGCCACGTTCTCGAGCAACTGTCGGCTGAAGTCGATGCTCTCTCCTCACATCTCCGCCGTCCCCTCACGGTCATCGCGGAGACAGATCTCAACGACCCCCGTTTCGTCCGCCCGCTCGACTCCGGCGGATACGGACTCGATTCCGCCTGGGCGGACGAGTGGCATCACGCGCTGCACGCGGCCCTCGCCGGCGAGAGGACCGGGTACTACGAGGATTTCGGCTCACTGGCGCATCTGGGCAGGGCTCTCCGCCAGGCCTGGGTCTACGACGGGACGTGGTCCCGGCACCGGGGACGTCACCATGGGCGATCCCCGTCCGGGCTGCCGGGTCATCGTTTCGTCGTGTTCACGCAGAATCACGACCAGGTCGGCAACCGGCCGCTTGGCGAGCGGTCATCCGCGCTGATGAACGAAGGGCGGTTGCGGATCGCAGCCGCGCTGTTGCTGACCGGCCCATTCACTCCGCTGCTGTTCCAAGGCGAGGAGTGGGGTGCCACCTCTCCGTTCCTCTACTTCACCGATCACCACGATCCCGAGCTCGGGCGCGCAGTGAGCGAGGGTCGTCGCAACGAGTTCCCCTACTGGAGCGCTGGGACAGGGGACGTACCCGACCCCCAGGCACCCACGACGTTCAACAGGTCCAAGCTCAACTGGGACGAGCGCGAACAGGCGCCCCACGGCTGCCTTCTCGCGTGGTACAAGCGGCTCATCGCGCTACGGCGCAGGTTCGCGGACCTGAGCGATCCCCGCCTCGAACGGACCGAGGTGATCGTGGAAGAAGAGACCCAGACGGTGGTCGTGCACCGAGGCGTATTCACCGTGCTCGTCAACCTGTCCGCGGTGATGCAGGACTTCCCCCTGGTGCCCTCGTGGGACCTGATCGCCGCCTCATCCCCTGACATCACCTCTGCCGGGGAAGCGGTGTCCCTGCCGCCGGATTCGGTGGCGATTGTGCGGACCGCTTGACCCAGGCCCGACCGGCGGCCGGTTCAGCCCCGGTGGGCGCCCGATCCGGGTTCCCCCCCGTCGATGTCGCCGCCTCCGCTGCGCTCGACACCGGGTTGGTTGCGCCGGGCGGTGCGGCGCAGCTGGATTATCCGGACCGAACCGGCGGCGAACACCACGAGACCCCCCAGCACCGTGGCGAACAGAAGGTCCACAGCCAGGGGAGCTCTCCAATGGACCGTGAAGAAGCTGACCTTCACCCGCTGGAGGTTCTGAAGTATGAACACGAGCAGCACGACGAGCAGGACCATCCCTGAGGCGACAGCGAGCCATAACGACGTGCTACGCGACGGATGGGGGCTCTTCGGCGGCTCGGTCACACCACGAGTCTTACCGCTCTGGCCGCACGCCGTATGGTTTGCCGGATGAATTTGCGATCGACGGTTGCAAGGGTCCCGGGTGCCCGCAGGGCGTACCGCGGCGTCAGAACCGCGCAGCAGATGCCATCGCGTGTCAGGCGGCGCATCACCCACGCTGACGGCTACTTCGCCTCGCTGGGCCACCGGCGGATGGTCGAGGTCGCGTACGAGATCGTCCTGGGAAGGCCTGCCGACCCGGTCGGCCGCGAGACTGCGCTTTCGATGCTGGGGACCGGATCCTGGTCTCCCAGCGAGATGATCAGCTGGCTGATGGGCTCGGGAGAGTTCAGGCGCAACCGGCACTTCACAGGCAGGACGCTCGGCCCCTCGCTGCACTCGAGCAGATGCGAGTTCGTTCGTTCGCTGCCCGCCGCGAGGAACATCCTCGATCTCGGAGGCACCGATCTCGCGTCGCCAGAGGGCGCGATGGTCACCATGGGTTACCCGTACCGCTTCGAGACGTTGACCATCGTGGATCTGCCCCCGGACGAGCGACACGAAATCTACAGAGCGGACCTTCACGCCGACCCCGTAAAGACCTGGCTCGGGCCCGTCTATTACCGCTACCACTCGATGACGGACCTGAGCGGGTTCGCCGACGCGTCGGTTGACCTCGTCTACTCGGGCCAGTCGATCGAGCACGTGCCGCCCGCGGAGGGGCGCAAGGTCGTGAAATCGGTGTACCGGGTGCTCGAGCCCGGCGGGTACTTCGCGCTCGACACCCCCAACGGGCGGGTGACACGCGTGCAGCAGCCGCAGTTCATCGACCCCGATCACAAGGTCGAGTACACGCTCGAAGAGCTGCTGGAATTGGTTACAAGCGCCGGCTTCGAGATCGCAGACTGCAAAGGAACCAACCTGGCGACCGACAGTGTCGCGAGCGGGCGGTTCGACGCCGACGAGGTGGCGGGCAACTCGGGGCTGTACTCGCGTGCCGAAGACTGCTACCTGCTGTGCGTGGTGGCGCGAAAGCCGCGCTAGCGCCGGCGACGCCTCCATCTATCACTGGCCGCCATCACCAGCCATGTCCCGAGAGGCACCGCGAGGGCAAGCCCGACGAGGGCGGAGCGCTCGGTGCGGGTTGGCGAACCCGTGGACGACGAACTCGTGACTCGAGTGACCGGCCGGTAGTTGGCACCCGATCCTTTGCCGACAGGGCGGATCGACGCACTTGCCGAGGGGGCCGGCGACACCCCGAGCGGGTTGCCCGAGTCGCCCGGCGCTTCAGTGGTGGGGACCGAGAGGTCTCGGGGGGCGGCCGCCACGGAGCGCGCGCCGGCGGCGGATGCGGCTTCGGCGCTCAGGCTCAGCCCGCCGAACAGCAGGACGAGGGAGATCGCGGCAGCGCCCTGCCAGCGGACGGAAGCGGGGTTCCGGCGCTTGGATACGAGGTCAGCGGAGGGGCACATCTCTGATTCGGAAGCTCATCTCGGGAGCGGGCGACGGGTGTCGAACCCGCGTAACCAGCTTGGAAGGCTGGAGCTATACCGTTGAGCTACGCCCGCGACGCAAGAAGATCCTAACCGGGTGACCGCACCACGTGACCAGCACGCCGGCGTCAGTGAGCCTGTGTCGGGGAGACTGTTGTGTCGGGAGGCTGTTGTGTCGGGAGGCTGTTGTGTCGGGGAGGCGGGATTCGAACCCGCGGCCTCCTGCTCCCAAAGCAGGCGCGCTAACCAAGCTGCGCTACTCCCCGCAGGAGCCGGAAGCTCCTGAAACGCGACCAACCTACCGTGACCCGCGTCTCCGCCCTCCGCACGTAGAGAGGTTCGCAGAATTGCCTGAGCAGAAGAACGCTGCTCAGCAGCGTTCTTCTGCTCCACCAATGGCGCGAACCTCTCTAGACTCCGAGCCCTATATGAAAGCCGTGGTAGAGCCCCTCGAGGGGAACAAGGTCAAGCTCTCGATCGAGGTCGAAGAGGACGAGTTCGAGAAGGCGATCGACGCGGCTTTTCGTAAGATCGCCCGGGAAGTGCGGATCCCCGGCTTCCGGCCGGGCAAGGCGCCTCGCCGTATCCTCGAGGCGCGCCTCGGCAAGGAGGCGGGCAGGACGGAGGCGCTTCGCGACGCGTTGCCCGGCTACTACAGCCAGGCCCTGCGTGACCACGACGTCGACGCGATAGCTCCGCCCGAGATCGACATCACCGCCGGCGAAGAGTCCGGGGCGGTCGCGTTCGATGCTGTCGTCGAGGTGCGGCCGCAGTTGAAACTGGCGGGATACCAGGGCCTGCGCGTCGAGGTCCCCAGCCCGGAAGTCACCGACGAAGAGGTCGACGCGCAGGTCGACCGACTGCGCTCGAACTTCGGCGAGTTGAAGAGTGTGGACCGGCCGGCACGCGACGCCGATCACCTCACCATCGACTTGAAGGGAAGCCGGGACGGCGAGGAAGTTGCCGGGCTCACCACCGACGACTTCCTCTACGAGCTCGGTAGCGGGACCGTCCTGCCCGAACTGGATGAGCAGCTGCAGGGCGCGAAGGTGGGCGACATCCTCGCGTTTGACGCCGATCTCCCTGGCGGCAAGGTCCAGTTCCGGGTCTTTGTAAAGGACGTGAAGGAGAAGCTGCTCCCGGAGGTAACCGATGAGTGGGCATCTGAGGCTTCCGAATTCGACACCGTCGAAGAGTTGCGATCCGACATCTCGAAGAGGATCGGGATGGTCAAGAAGGTCCAGTCGACGATCGCTTTGCGCAACTCGACGATCGACGCTCTCGTCGAGCTGGTGGATATCGACCCTCCCGCCCCTCTCGTCGACGCCGAGGTGCAACGGAGGGTTCACGACCTCGAGCACCGACTTCAGGCCCAGAACGCCACGGTGGGTGAGTATCTCGAGGCCACCGGGCAGACACCGGAGCAGGTCGTGGAGTCGATGCGCGACGGGGCAGCGGGTGCCGTCAAGGCGGATCTCGCGCTCCGAGCGGTCGCTGAAGCAGAGCAGATCGAGCCCACGGACGAAGATCTCGATGCCGAGATCGCCCGCCTCGCCGAGGCTTACAGGGTCAAGCCGCCGGAATTGAGGCGAAACCTCGACCGCGCGGACCAGATGCCCGCGGTACGCTCGGACTGGAAGAAGACGAGGGCTCTGGAATGGCTCCTCGAAAGGGTCGAGATCGTGGACCCGGAGGGGCGCCCAGTTGACAGGGCTCTTCTCGAACCAGCATCACCGGAGGACCTGACCGCATCAGCCGAGAACCCAGAGTCCGAGAATCAAACCGAGAATCCGGAACAGCCCGAAGCGGAGACCGCAGAGCAGTGATCGAGCCCGTCGCCCAATACCACATCCCCGGCGTCTTCGAGCAGACGAACCGCGGTGAGAAGAGCTACGACCTGTTCTCGCGGATGCTCGAGGAGAACATCGTCTTCCTTGGCACGCCGATCGACGACTACGTCGCCAACGCCGTGTGCGCCCAGATGCTGTACCTCGAGTACAAGAACCCCGATAAAGAGATCAGCCTGTACATCAACAGTCCTGGTGGCGACATCACGGCTCTGTTCGCCATCTACGACACGATGAAGTTCGTGAAAAACGACATCTCGACCTTCTGCTACGGCCAGGCCGCGTCGGCTGCCGCCGTGATCCTCGCAGGAGGCACACCGGGCAAGCGCTACGCGCTTCCCCACGCCAGGATCCTCATCCACCAGCCCTACGGCGGTGCCGCCGGACAGGCAGCGGACATCGAGATCCAGGCCAAGGAGATCCTCCGGATGCGCGACCTGCTGAACCAGATGCTGGCCACGGATTCCGGGCAGGACGTGGACAAAGTCGCCCGGGACACAGACCGGGACTTCATCATGAGCGCCGATGAGGCCAGGGAATACGGCATTATCGACGAGGTGATCACCACACGAGAGCTCGCGTTGGTCCCGCAGGCAGCGGGCGTGGCGTAAGGATCCGGGGAGGCGGGGGTTAGTCATGGCGAAGTTCGGCGAGTCGAGCGACCTGGTCAAATGCTCCTTCTGCGGCAAGTCGCAGAAGCAGGTGAAGAAGCTGATCGCCGGTCCGGGCGTCTACATCTGCGACGAGTGCATAGACCTCTGCAACGACATCATCGAAGAGGAGCTCTCCGAATCCACCGAAGTTAGATTCGATGAGCTGCCCAAGCCCGCTGAGATCTTCACCTTCCTCGACGACTACGTCATCGGCCAAGAGCGCGCCAAGAAGATCCTTTCCGTAGCCGTCTACAACCACTACAAGCGTGTCCAGGCCGGGCCCACGCAGACATCGGACGTCGAGCTCGCCAAGTCGAACATCCTCCTGCTAGGGCCGACCGGCTGCGGGAAGACCCTCCTCGCGCAAACTCTTGCTCGGATGCTCAACGTTCCATTCGCCATCGCCGACGCGACTGCCCTTACCGAGGCGGGATACGTCGGCGAGGACGTGGAGAACATCCTCCTCAAGCTCATCCAAGCGGCCGACTACGACGTCAAGAAGGCCGAGACCGGGATCATCTACATCGACGAGATCGACAAGATCGCGCGCAAGAGCGAGAACCCGTCGATCACCCGTGACGTGTCCGGTGAGGGGGTGCAGCAGGCGCTTCTCAAGATCCTCGAGGGCACGACCGCGTCGGTGCCTCCTCAGGGCGGGCGCAAGCACCCGCACCAGGAATTCATCCAGATCGACACCACCAACATCCTGTTCATCTGCGGCGGTGCATTCGCCGGGCTCGACAAGATCATCGACTCGAGGCTCGGCCGGCAGGGCATCGGCTTCCGTGCCGAGATCCGCCGGGGCGAGGAGCGGTCCGAGGGCGACCTGCTGGGGCAGGTTCTGCCGGAGGACCTCCTGAAGTTCGGGCTCATCCCCGAGTTCGTGGGACGCCTTCCGGTCATAGGGGCGGTGTCCAACCTCGACCGCGAGGCTCTCGTGCGGATCCTGGTAGAGCCGAAGAACGCGCTGGTCAAGCAGTACCGGCGTGTGTTCGAGCTCGACAGCGTCGAGCTGGTCTTCTCCGATGACGCACTCGAGGCGGTAGCCGAGCAGGCATTGCTTCGCGGCACCGGTGCGCGTGGGTTGAGGGCGATCCTCGAAGAGGTCCTCCTCGAGGTCATGTACGACCTGCCGAGCCGCCAGGACATCGGCCAGTGCGTCATCGACCGGTCGGTCGTCCTCGAGCGGGTGGCACCCACTCTCGTGCCCCGCACCGAGGCGCCCCGCACGCAGGCCCGGCCGCGCCGGGCGGCGTCATAACCAGCCGGGACTGGAGCCTGGGCGAAGCACTCGCCTGGCTCGACCGCCACCAGAACCTCGAACGGATGCTGGCGGACACGCGCAGGCCGGCGCCGGACCTGGCCTCCATGCGCCAGCTCGTCGACGCGCTCGGCCAGCCGCAGGCGGCGGCCCCAGTCATCCACGTCACAGGCACGAACGGCAAGACCTCCACCGCACGCTGCGTCAGCTCTCTCCTGTCGGCGAAGGGGCTGCGCGCCGGCACCTTCACCAGCCCTCACCTCGAATCGATCAACGAGCGGATCGCGAGCGACGGCGAGCCCATCTCCGACGAGGATCTGGTGACCGTCCTGTCCGAGATCGCCGCGGTCGAACCGATGCTGGGGGACGGTGTCAGGTTGAGCTGGTTCGAGATACTCGCCGGCGCGGCGATGCTGTGGTTCGCGGACCGCCCGGTCGACATCGCGGTGCTGGAGGTCGGGATGGGCGGCCGGTGGGACGCCACCAACGTGGCCGACGCCGGCGTGGCGGTGGTCACCAACGTCGGCATGGACCACGTCGAGTTCCTTGGCCCGACACGGGCGGACATCGCCGGCGAGAAGGCCGGCGTCGTCAAGCCCGGGGCCACGCTCGTGCTGGGGGAGCGGGACGACGAGCTGCGGTCCATCTTCGACAGGCAGGACCCCGCGGAAGTATGGCTGGTAGGCGTCGAGTACGGGTGCACGCGCAACGACCCTGCCGTCGGCGGGCGAGTCCTTGACATCCACACCCCCGGGGCCACTTACGAGGGAGTCTGGCTCGATCTGCACGGCCGCCACCAGGGGGAGAACTTCGCGGCGGCCCTCGCAGCCTGCGAGGCGTTCTTCGGTGGCCCGCTCGACGACCGCCTTGTCCGGGAGGCGGCCGGCACGGTCCGGTCTCCCGGCAGGCTCGAGATCGTCGGCCGCCAACCCCTGGTGGTGCTCGACGGCGCCAAGAACCTCGAAGGCGCGCACCGGGCAGCCGAGGCGGTCGCCGAGGAGTTCGGCAGCGCCGCGTCGGAGATTCTCGTCGTGGGCATGCTCCGCGGCAAGGACCCCGCCGAAATGCTCGAGGCACTCGGCGCTCACCGAGCCCGGCTGGTCGTGGCGTGCCCCGCCCCTTCGCCCAGGACGCAGCCGGCGGCGGTGGTGGCCGAGGCGGCTCGTTCGCTAGGGGTCGAAGCCCTCGAAGCGGAGTCGGTGCCAGAAGCGCTCGAGCTGGCCCTGTCCTCCGCCGGCGCCGACGACCTGGTGCTGGTCACCGGATCGCTCTACGTGGTCGGCGCGGCCCGCGCCTGTCTCGCGGTCGGCACGAGCCACGAGTAACCCTTCGCCCGCCGGTGGCGCGGGGCGGCGGTGCGGCGGCGACGGCTAGCCTGCTCCGTTCGTGAATCGCACCCTCGTCATCTGCAAGCCCGATGCCGTCGAGCGCGGCCTTACCGGAGAGATCATCAAGCGCCTCGAGCGCAAGGGCCTGCGCATCGTCGCCGCTGAACTGCGCCACGTCGACAGCGAGACCGCGGCGGTCCACTATGCCGAGCACGAGGGTAAGGGCTTCTACGAGGACCTCATCGCGTTCATCACCCGCTCGCCGGTGATGCTGCTGGTGGTGGAGGGCCCGGTGGACACGTGGCAGGTGGTGCGAAAGATGATGGGCGCCACGAACCCGGCCAACGCTGACCCAGGCACGATCCGCGGTGACCTCGCCACTGACACCGGCGAGAATCTCGTGCACGGGTCGGATAGTGCGGAATCGGCCGAACGCGAGATCAAGATCTGGTTCCCCGCCCTAGCCGGCTAGCGCCGCTCTCCGTGACGCCTCTCTCGGCGCAACTCACCGTGGCGCCGCTCTCCGTGCTGCTTTCCGCGGCGCCACTTGCCGCGGGAGCTTCTGGGTAGCCTAAGTGGTCTCCTGGGATACTTAGGCTACCCAGTAGCCCCACCCGAGGCCCATAGCCGCAGCGCCGGCCAAAGTGGTGGACCCCCGCCCAGCGCGGGTGGACGCGCCCCAGTACGCCGGGTAGCCTCTTTGGGTCCCCGGGCCCCCTGACAGGAAATTTCGCGTGTCGGACAACTTTCTCGCTGGTTTTTTCGGACGGGACATGGCCGTCGACCTCGGTACCGCGAACACCCTCGTGTACGTGCGCGGCCGGGGCATCGTGCTCAACGAGCCGTCGGTCGTCGCGGTCAACGTCAAGGACGACCGTCCCCTCGCAGTGGGAATCGAAGCCAAGCGGATGATCGGTCGTACGCCGAGCCACATCAAGGCCATCCGCCCGCTGCGCGACGGCGTCATCGCCAACTTCGACATCTGCGAGAAGATGCTCGCCTACTTCATCAGGCGGGTGCACGGGCCTCGTAAGTTCGCCAAGCCGCGCATGGTGATCTGCGTTCCGTCCGGCATCACCGGCGTCGAGCAGCGAGCGGTGCAGGAGGCTGCGGAGTCCGCCGGCGCGCGCAAGCCGGCTCACATCATCGAGGAGCCGATGGCGGCCGCCATCGGCGCCGGCCTTCCGGTTCACGAGCCCACCGGCAACATGGTCGTGGACATCGGCGGCGGCACTACCGAGGTCGCCGTCATCTCCCTCGGTGGCATCGTCACCAGCCAGTCGGTCCGGATCGGCGGTGACGAGCTCGACGAGGCGATCATCCAGTACATAAAGAAGGAGTACAGCCTCGCTCTGGGCGAGCGCACTGCCGAGGAGATCAAGATCGCTCTCGGCACCGCGTGCCCCCTCGAGGAGGAGCTGCACGCAGAGATCCGCGGGCGCGACCTCATCACCGGGTTGCCCAAGACGATCGTCACGACGACCGAGGAGATCCGCGACGCGATCGAGGAGCCGGTCTCAGCGATCGTCGATGCAGTCAAGGTGACCCTCGACAAGACCCCTCCTGAACTGGCCGCCGACATCATGGAGCAGGGCATCGTCCTGACAGGTGGAGGGGCTCTGCTTCACGGTCTCGACGCCCGGTTGATGTCCGAGACGGGCATGCCGATTGTCATCGCCGACAACCCGCTTCACTCGGTGGCGATAGGCAGCGGGCAGTGCCTCGAAGAGTTCGACGTCCTCAAGGGCGTGCTCATGTCGTCGTCGTCCCAGAGCCGTTAGGAGAGGGCCCCGCCCCTCGTGGCCGTATACCGACGCTCCTCGCGCACCCGCTACGTCGTGGCGGTGCTCGTCCTAGCCGCGCTCACGCTCGTGACCATCGACGCTCGCAGCAACGGATCCGGAGTGACCGCCGATGTCCGCTCCAAGGTGCAGGACGTGTTCTCGCCGCTCCAGCGCGCCACTCACGCTGTCCTGCGCCCGATAGGCGACTTCCTGACGGGAGCGGTGGACTACGGATCCTTGAAGCGCGAGAACCAGCGTCTGCGAGACCAGGTCGCCTCGCTGGAACGTCTGCGGGTCCAGTTCGCCGCGGAGCAGGCGGCGGCGGAACAGGTTCTCGCTGAGCGAAACCTGTCGTTTGTCGGTGGAATTCCCACGGTGACGGTTCAGGTCATCGACGACGGATCGTCGAACTTCGAGACGTTCATAACGATCAACAAAGGCGCCGATAGCGGCATCGCATCCGGTCAACCCGTCGTTGCCGCCGGCGGCCTCGTCGGCAGCATCGAGAGTGTCAGCGCTCACACGGCCACCGTCCTGCTCCTCACTAATCCGTCCTACGTGGTCGGCGTGCGGTTGGCCGGAGGCAACACCGGATCGGTTGAAGGCACAGGACGCGGTCGCTCGCTCAACGTCTCGGTCATTACCACCAACCAACCATCGCCCGCGATGACCAAGGGTGAACCGGTCGTGACGAGCGGTCTCAACAACGAGAAGTTCCCTCCCAACATCCCGGTGGGCAAGGTGCTCAGCGCGAAGACCCCCCCCGGGGCTTCCGAGCCCGACATCACCCTGACCCCCCTCGTGAACCTCAACCGCCTCAGTTACCTGCAAGTCCTGCTCTGGTCACCCCAGTGAGCGCGCACACCCTCGCCCGCCTCCGCATTGCCGTCTTGCTGGTAGTGGCGACGGTGCTGCAGACGGCACTCGCGTCCGATCTGCGCGTCGCCGGCGTGGCTCCCGACCTCATGGTCCTGGTCGCGGTGCTCGCCGGCCTCGCAGGGGGATCGGAGGCTGGTGCGGTCGTCGGCTTCTTCTCGGGGCTGCTCATGGACATGTTCCTCGCGTCGACGCCGCTCGGGCTGTCCGCGCTGACCTACTGCGTGATCGGCGCGCTCATAGGGACCGCCCGAGCGAGTGTCATGCCGGAGCGATCGCTCGTGGTGCCCGTGACTGCAATGTTGGCGACTGCCGCAGCAGTATTGCTGTTCGTGGCTTTTGGCGAGATCCTCGGTCAGGGCCAGTTGCTCGACGCCGGTGGCTCCTGGCTCATCCGGGTGGCGGTCATCGAGGCCGCGTGGAACCTAGTCCTGTCCCTGCCCATCGGGTGGCTGTACTCGCGGGCGGCGAGAGGATCCGTCGGCTCCGAGCGTTTCGGGATGACTCTCGGCCTGCCCCGCCAGCGCGAGCGGCTGGCCGGGATCCGGTAGGTCGACCGGGATGAGCACCCACGAGCAGGAATCGCCGCTCATGCGGCTCACGATCCTTTTGGTGGTCGTGGCCTGCCTCTTCGCGGCGCTTTTCGCACGCCTGTGGTTCCTGCAGGTGGTGAACGCGCCGAATGCGCAGGCGGCCGCCCAGAACAACGGCATCCGACTCATCTACATCCCCGCCCCGCGGGGCGAGATCCTGGACCGCAACGGAAACGTGCTGGTCGGCGACGTCAACGTGCCGGTGATCGAAGTCAGCCGCGAGGTCGCCGCTCAGAACCCCGACATGGTCGCCAGGCTCGCGCCCCTGCTCAACATGACCGCGCCCCAACTCCAGAGGGCCATCGACAACGTCCAGTACAGCCCCTACGCGCCGGTACCGGTGCTTCGCAACGCGTCCCCGCAGCAGATCCTTTACATCCAGGAGAACCAGTCGTTGTTCCCCGGGGTGCAGGCGACGTCCGTCACCCAGCGCTCCTACACGCCGATGGGTCTGGCCGCGGCCAACGTGGTCGGGTACGTCGGTCAGGTCAGCGACAGGCAGCTCAAGAAACTGAAAGGGCAGGGCTACCAGCCGGGAGACGAGATCGGCCTCGCCGGCATCGAGTCGAGCTACGAGAGCATCCTCCGCGGGACGCCGGGCGTCGAGAAGGTCCAGGTCGACTCGCGCGGCGATGTGCTCACGACGCTCAGCGTCACGAAGCCGGTCCCCGGCTTGAACCTGCGCCTGTCGATCGACGGCAACATACAGTTGGCGGCAGAGACGGCTCTCAACCAGGGGATGGTCGCAGCCCGGCACACGTTCGACGCTGTCACCCGCCGCAACTTCCAGGCACCGGCTGGGTCGGCCGTGGTCGAAGATCCCAACACCGGTCAGATCATCGCCCTGGCCACCAACCCGACCTACGACCCGAGCCAGTTCGTGGGCGGGATCAGCGAGGCCAACTACCAGGCCCTGCTCAACAACCCGTCCGATCCGCTTCTCGACCGCAGCATTCAAGGTCAGTACGCGCCCGGCTCGACCTTCAAGCTGGTCACGGGTACCGCCGGCCTCCAGTACGGGCTGATCACACCCAACTACTACTTCAACGACACCGGTCGCCTCATGATCGGCAACTTCCCAGCGCACAACGACAACTACGAGTCCTACGGCGAGATCAACCTGCCGAAGGCGATCACCGTTTCGAGCGACCTCTTCTTCGACAACATCGGTGTCAAGCTGTGGTACGGGCGTACGCAGTACGGCGACGACGCGCTCCAGAGCGTCGCGAAGTCCTACGGGCTGGGCACCCAGACCGGGATCGCGTTGCCCGACGAGGCGCCAGGGAGGATCCCGACACCCGAGTCGTACGTGCGGGACCACCAACGGAATCCGACGGCGTTTCCGAACGGGCAATGGTTTCCCGGTGACAGCCAGAACACAGCGATCGGCCAGGGCGAGGTGCTGGTGACCCCGCTCCAATTGGCCAATGCATACGCCACTTTCGCGAACGGTGGAAAGGTCATGGTCCCACAACTCGCCCTCGACGCCGAGACGGCCACCGGCCACGTCGTCCAGTCTTTTTCCTCCAAGGTTTTCCATACCGTGGACTTGCAGCCGGCGTGGCGAGCGGCACTGCTCGCAGGTTTCGAGGGTGTCGTGAACAACCCCAAGGGCACCGCCTACGGTGTCTTCGCCGGGACCCCTCTCGTCGCTCACGACATCGCCGGCAAGACGGGCACCGCCACACAGGTCGCGCCCAAGCAGGACACATCCGTGTTCACCTCGTTCGCCCCCGCTAGCAACCCGCAGTATGTCGTCGACTCGTTCGTGGAGGATGCCGGCTACGGAGCATCTGTGGCAGCGCCGGTAGTGCGCGAGATCTACGACGCCTTGTTCGCGCAACCGCTCCAGCCGGTGAGCTACTCGGCCGCCGGCAGCGGGGGTCAGAACTGATGGCGGCGCCGGGGGCTCTCGCTCGCAGGCAGGGACCAGGAGTGTGGCGTCACCTCGACGTCGTGCTCGTCGGAGCCACCATCCTCATCTCACTGTTCGGCTGCCTCATGGTCTACACCGCGACACGGGATCAGCTCGAGGCTGCTGGGCTCAGTCCCACCTACTACTTGAAGAAGCAGGCCATCTTCATTGTGGCCGGAATCGTCGCGATGGCCGTGGTCGCGTCCATCGACTACCGCAAGTTCCGGGACTGGGCGCCGGCGATATACGGGTTCTCGATACTGCTTCTGATCGCCGTATTCGTCGTCGGTCACAAAAGCAAGGGCGCGCAGGCGTGGTTCCAGTTCGGGTCCTACCAGCTCGAGCCGTCAGAGTTCGTGAAGATCGCCCTGATCATCTCGCTGGCGACGTACTGCGCCGCGTCGAAGCGAAGTCTCTCGGGGCGGGCCCTAGTCGCAGTGCTGGGACTTTCGGCGATCCCCTTCCTGCTGATCTACAAGCAGCCGGACCTCGGCACCGCGCTTGTCCTTGCAGCAGTGCTCGCAGCAGTCCTGCTGATAGGAGGGGCGTCCCCACGGCACCTCGCGGTGCTGGCGGTGATCACGGCGGTGGCGTCGTTTGGGGTCGTCCATTTCGGGGTGCTGAAGAGCTACCAGCAGGCGAGGCTCACGTCCTTCGTGAACTCGCCGGACCAACCGGACGCGGCGCTGCTGCGGTCCGCCGCCGGCGCGAACCTCTACAACATCGCCGAGGCGAAGACCGCGATTGGCGACGGCGGCATGACCGGGCGCGGACTCGGCAAGGGGACGATGACGAACCTTTCGTACGTTCCCGAGCAGCGCACCGACTTCATCTTCACCGCCGTCGGAGAGCAGACCGGGCTCCTCGGATCCGGACTCCTGCTGCTCCTCTTCGCCCTTGTGATCTGGCGCACCTGGCAGGCGGCAACCTTGAGCCGGGACAGGGTGGGCATGCTCATCTGTGTAGGGGTTCTCGCCATGCTGGCGTTCCAGGTGTTCGAGAACATCGGGATGACGATGGGGATAATGCCGGTTGCGGGCATCCCGCTGCCTTTCATGAGCTATGGAGGTTCCGCGCTGATCGCCATGTTCGCCGCTGTCGGCCTGGTGCTCAACGTCCGCATGCGGAGATTCAGTTAAGGGGGCACCCCGCACGGCACCCCCGGGCGGCACCACCGTGGCGCTCTGTAGCACCGCCGTCCGTGAGGCCCACCACTAGAGTGGGTTGGACATGACGTCCCTGTGGCCTCGGATAGAGCCCGCCCTCGCCCACGTACAGAAACCGGCCCGCTACATAGGGTGCGAGGACGGCGCGGTGGCCGAGGGTCCGCTCGAAGGCAGGGTCGGGTGGCTGCTCATCTACCCCGACTCCTACGAGGTCGGCCTGCCCAACCAGGGACTCCAGATCCTCTACGAGATCCTCAACGAGAACCCCTCCACGCGTGCCGAGCGCACCTACGCCCCCTGGACCGACATGGAGTCGGAGATGAGGCGCCGGCGGATCCCGCTGTTCTCCGTGGACAGCCACCGCCCCGCCGGCGATTTCGACCTGCTCGCATTCAACCTGTCCGCCGAGCTGGTCTACACCAACCTCCTGAACTGCGTGGATCTCGCGGGCGTGCCCGTCAGGTCCGCCGACCGGGGCCCGGACCACCCGCTGGTGGCCGCAGGCGGTCACTGCACGTTCAACCCCGAGCCGCTCGCCGACTTCGTCGACCTGTTTGTCATCGGCGACGGCGAGGAGGTCGTCGGAGAGATCTCGGCCGCGGTGGCCGACTGGAAGGCCGGCGGTCGCACGCCCGGCTCGCGTGAGCGCCTCCTGCGCGACCTCGCCTCGATCCCGGGCGTCTACGTGCCCTCCTGCTACGACGTGGTCTACGAGGGTCCTGCTCTCCTGTCGGTCGCACCCAAGTATCCCGACGTTCCCGAGCGCGTGGAGAAGAGGACCATCGCCGACCTCGCCGCGTGGCCTTACCCGAAGCGCCAACTGGTGCCGATGACCGAGGTGGTACACGACCGGCTCAACGTCGAGGTGTTCCGGGGCTGCACGCGCGGCTGCCGGTTCTGTCAGGCCGGAATGATCACGCGGCCGGTCCGCGAACGACCGGCCCATCAGGTCGCACGCATGGTCTCCGACGGCCTGGCCCGTACCGGCTACGACGAGGTGGCCCTCACCTCGCTGTCGAGCGCCGACTTCTCCGGCATCGAGGAGGTCGTGAGGGGAATCGTCGACGATCCGGTCTCGAACGGCGAGGTCTCGGTCAGCCTTCCGAGCCTGCGGGTCGACGCGTTCACGGTTGGGATCGCCACCGAGATCCAGAAGGTACGGCGCACGGGACTTACGTTCGCGCCCGAAGCGGGAACGTGGCGCATGCGCCAGGTCATCAACAAGCTGATACGCGAAGAGGACCTCTACGGCGCTGTGGAATCGGCGTTCTCGCAGGGATGGCGCCGGGTGAAGCTGTACTTCCTGACCGGACTTCCCACCGAGACCGACGAGGACACTCTCGGGATCGCGGAGCTCGCGCACAACTGCGTGACCGCCGGCCGCCGGCACAACCGCGGCGCATCGGTCACCGCGTCCGTCGGGGGTTTCGTGCCCAAGCCGCAGACACCGTTCCAGTGGTTCGGTCAGGACACTCCCGCTGAGCTCTCCCGGAAGATCCGGATGCTGCGGGAGGCGACCAGATCCGATCGCGGGGTGCAATTGCGCTGGCACGACCCCAAGGCGTCGCTCGCGGAGGGTATCGCCAGCAGGGGTGACCGCCGCGTCGGCGCGGTGATAGAGGAGGTCTGGCGTCGCGGCGGGACCTTCCAGGAGTGGTCGGAGATGTTCTCGCTGGAGCTGTGGACCGAGGCGATGGCGGCCCACGGGCTGTCCATCGACTGGTACGTCCACCGCGACCGCGACCGCGACGAGGTCCTGCCCTGGGGCCACATCTCCGCCGGCCTGCACGAGGACTTCCTCTGGCAGGAGTGGGAGGACGCGCTGGCGGCGTCGGGAACCCCGGATTGCAGGTGGACGCCGTGCTACGACTGCGGTGCTTGCACCGGCTACGGGATCGAGCACGTGGTCGCGTCCGCAGTGCCGCCAGCCGGCGGCAGCCAGGGCACAGGTCAGGACCTCGGCAGCGGCGGAGACGTGCCCGTCCTGCTCAGGCCCACGGCCGGTGCTGGGGCACGAGCATGAGCAGCACTGCGCCTGGCGGCGCAGACACATCGACCAGCCCAGACCCATCGAGCAACAGGGCCGAACGGCTCCGCGTACGGATCCGTTTCAGCAAGCTCGGTAAGATCCGCTGGACAAGTCACAGGGATGTCGCCCGCATGTGGGAGCGGGCGTTCCGGCGTGAGCACCTGCCGCTGGCGTACAGCAGTGGGTTCTCCCCGCGTCCCAAGGTCAGCTTCGGCTTGGCCCTCCCCACCGGCTACGAGTCCGTGGCCGAGTACATCGACGTCGACCTGGTCGGGTTCCCCGCCTCCGGCGTCGCCATGCTGCCCGCCAGGTTGTCGTCGGCTCTACCCGAAGGGGTGGACGCGACGGCCGCCGAAGTGATGGCGCCGTCGGCCCCGTCACTGCAGGAGGAAGTGACCTCGTGCACCTGGCGATGGGCCGTCGAAGCCCCCGAGGGCCAGGCGACCCCCTCGCCCGACGAGCTCGGTGCGCGCGTAGAGGCGTGCCTCGGCGCCGGCGAGCTCCAGGTCACACGGCCCCGCAAAGGCGTGGTGCAGACGGACAACATCCGTCCGGGCATCGTGGACATCAAACTGGCCGGCCCCGACGGGGCCGGCGACTCCGCCGGCGTCTGGCTTCAGGCCGAACTGGCCTGCCAGCCACGGGCGATCAGGCCCTCCGAGGTGACCCTCGCGTTGGGCCCGGGGCTCGAGGAACGCAGCGTACGGAGAATGCACCAATGGATCTGGCGCGACGGCGCCCGGTGTGAGCCGCTCTCCGAAGCGGATCTCCCCGGCGCGATCGGCGCGCGGCACGCCCTGGAGCGTGCTTCATGAGAAGGGAACGCGAACATGTCCGACTCGGCGCCGGCCCGCCCGGAAATCACCGGGCCGCAGCCACCGATACCTGCCGGAGCGACTCCGGCAGAAGACCAGCCGCCAACCGGCGGTCCTGACCAGGCCGGCGAAGCCGGCCAGGCGCGCCGGCGCCGCCGCGGTTCGAGGGGCGGGCGCAACCGCAGCCGGTCCGCCGCCAATCAGGCACCGGTCACCGAAGGCGACGGCGAATCGCCGGCGCAAACGACCGGCATACCGGCAGGGCCGGCACCTGCCCCAGTGGCGCCTGCCGCCTCTGGCGCTGTGCCGCCCCCCCCGATCGTCCCGGCCAAGCCCAAGATCGGCGACACCCGCCCGGCACCGCCACCGGCGCCTCGCCCGGCGGCGGACGGAGCGAACGGCGGAAACGGCAACGGCGGCACCTCCGGCGACAAGAAGCGCCGCCGGGGGCGCGGTGGGCGAGGATCGCGCCCCGCTGACACCTCCCGCCGCCCGGTCGAAGCCGTCCTCGTCCACGAACCCGTCGAGATCGACGAGGCGACGCGGGAGCGCCGCCGAGGCCGTGAGCGCAAGGGCCGTCCCGTCGGCCGCTATCTCATGGTGGTGCACAAGCGCGAGTCGGTCACCCAGATAGCGGTGCTGGAAGGCCGCGCGCTCATCGAGCACTACGTCTCGCGCCCGGCGGACGACGCCACACAGATCGACGGCAACATCTATCTCGGTCGTGTGCAAAACGTCCTGCCCGGCATGGAGGCGGCGTTTGTCGACATCGGCACGCCGAAGAACGCTGTCCTCTACCGCGGTGACGTCCGCTACGACAAGGACGACCTCGAGGCGACCGACGCGACCGCGTCAGACGCCGGTGGCTCTCCCACGCGCGGCCGCCTCAGCGGCGTCGCTCGCGACGCCCGCATCGAGCAACTGCTGAAGACCGGCCAGACGATCCTCTGCCAGGTGACCAAGAACCCGATAGGCACCAAGGGGGCGCGCCTCACGCAGGAGGTCTCGTTGCCGGGCCGGTTCGTCGTGCTCATCCCGCACAGCGACACCTACGGGATCTCCAAGCGCCTTCCCGACGAGGAGCGTAAGCGCTTGCGTCGCATCCTCGACGAGGTCCGCCCGGCGGGCCACGGCCTCATCGTGCGCACGGCGGCCGAGGGGGCAACCGCCGACGAGTTGCGCCGCGACGTTGCCCGGCTGAGCCAGCAGTGGGACCGCATCGACGCTCTCGCCAAGACGGCGCGCACGCCGGCTCTGCTCTACCGCGAGCCGGACATGGCGGTGCGAGTCATCCGGGAGGAGTTCAACCGCGACTATCGCGGCGTCGTCATCGACGACCGCGCGCTCTACGAGGAAGTGCGCGACTACGTAGCCAGCATCAACCCGGAGCTCGCCGACCGGGTGGAGTGGGCCGGTGACACGGACGACCCGCTCCCTGTGTTCGAGCGGCACCACGTCCATGAGCAGATCCACAAGGCGCTGGATCGCAAGGTGTGGCTGCCTTCGGGGGGGTCGTTGATCATCGAGCGCACCGAGGCGCTCACGGTCATCGACGTCAACACCGGGAAGAACGTCGGAACCTCGAACCTCGAAGAGACCGTCTTCCGCAACAACCTCGAAGCGGCGGAGGAGATCGCCCGGCAGCTTCGGCTTCGCGACATCGGCGGGATCATCGTCATCGACTTCATCGATATGGAGATCGCGGCGAACCGAGCAGAGGTCGTCAAGAAGTTCCGCGAGGCGCTGGCGCGGGACAAGACCCGCACTCAGGTGTTCGACATATCGGAACTCGGCTTGGTCGAGATGACCCGGAAGAGGATCTCGGAGGGCCTGGTGGAGTCGTTTTCGGAGACCTGCCCGACCTGCGGCGGCCGGGGAATCGTGTTCGACCAGTCGCTGCTGTGACAGGCACTGAAAGGGCGGGAAAAGACCTCGCGAGGCGTGGCTCCGGCTGCTCGGATATACTCTCCCCCTTGTGTATGCGGTGATCCAGACAGGTGGAAAGCAGGAGCGTGTAGAGGAGGGTCAGACCCTCTCCGTGGAGCTGCTGAGCGCCGGGACCGGCGACGAGGTGTCGTTCACTCCCGTGCTGGTGGTCGACGGCGACGCCGTCGTGGCTGCGCGCGATCAACTCGCCTCCGCCAAGGTCTCGGCCCGGGTGGTCGGCGAGTCCAAGGGGCCCAAGATCCGCGGTTTCACATACAAGCCGAAGACCCGCGGACGGCGCACCTGGGGACACCGCCAGCGCTACACGACCATCGAGATCACCGGAATCACCCGGGAGGCGTAGGCATGTCCAAGACCAAGGGAGGCGGGTCAACCCGCAACGGGCGCGACTCCAACGCCCAGCGGCTCGGCGTCAAGACATTCGACGGCACCGCCGTCTCCGCCGGCTCGATCATCGTGCGCCAGCGCGGCACGAAGTTCCACCCGGGAGAAAACGTCGGTCGCGGCGGTGACGACACGTTGTTCGCCCTCAAGGACGGCAAGGTGAAGTTCGGCAGCCGCAAGGGCCGCAAGCTGGTCGACATCCTCACCGAGGGCTGACCTCATTCCGCTGGCATTCGCATGCCGGCGGGAGCCACACCGACATGTCCTCGTTTGTCGACGAAGCCCAGGTCCATGTCAAAGCCGGTGACGGCGGCGCGGGGGCGGTGTCTTTTCGCAGGGAAGCCCACGTCGCCAAAGGCGGTCCCGACGGTGGCGACGGCGGAAGCGGCGGCGACGTCTGGTTGGTAGCCGACCGCAACGTCGCGTCGCTGTACGGGTTCAAGGACCACCCGCACCGGCGAGCGGGCAACGGCACCCACGGCATGGGCAAGGGCCGTCACGGCCGCGACGGCGCCGACCTGGAGGTCCCGGTACCAGAAGGCACTGTCGTGCGCGACGCTGCCGGCGAGGTGGTTGCCGATCTCGCGACCGCCGGCGACAGATGGCTCGCGGCGAGAGGCGGCCAGGGTGGCAGGGGCAACGCGCGGTTCCTCTCCAACCGCCGGCGCGCTCCCGCGTTCGCTGAACAGGCCGAGCTCGGCGAGGAACTGTGGCTCGACCTGGAGCTCAAGCTGATGGCGGACGTCGCGCTGGTCGGTTTCCCGAACGCCGGCAAGAGCACGCTCATCTCGACGATCTCGGCCGCCAAGCCGAAGGTCGCCGACTACCCGTTCACCACCCTCGAACCGCATCTCGGGGTCGTGCGCTTCGGCGAGCACGAGTTCGTCGTCGCCGACATCCCCGGTCTGATCGAGGGCGCGAGCGAGGGGCGCGGGCTGGGGCACCGGTTCCTGCGCCACATCGAGCGAGCGCGGGTGCTGGCGATTCTCATCGACCTCGCTCCCGTGGACGGCAGGCCGCCGGCGGAGCAGGAGCGGATCCTGCTCGACGAGTTGGAGCGCTACCGGCCTTCGATGCTCGAACGCCCGCGCCTGGTTGTGGGTACCAAGTCGGATTCGGCCGATCCTGCGATCGAGTGGGAAGGCGAGCGGATATCGGCGGTCACCGGGGAGGGGGTGAGACCGCTGCTCGGTCGCATGGCCCAGGCGGTCGAGGCCGCGAGGGAGCAACTGCCGCAGCCGCGAAGGTACGTGGTACATCGCCCCGAGCTGGCCGGCGTCAATGTCGAGAGGGACTCATCCGGCGGGTGGGTCGTGCTCGGCCGCTCGGCATTGCGTGCCGTCGCGCTGTCGGACCTGACCGACGCGGACGCGCTCGCTTACGCTCAGGGCAAGCTGCGCGGCATGGGGGTCGATCGCGCGCTGGCGCGCGCAGGGGCTCGCTCGGGCGACCGGGTGCGCATCGGAGACTTCGAGTTCGAGTACGAGCCCGGATAGCCGCGGCGTGCGAGAGTAGTAAGCGGTATGGGGCGCCTCGTCGTCGTCAAGATCGGCAGCTCGTCGTTGACCGGCGAGTCGGGGGACATCCGCGTCGACGCCATCGAGCGGCTCTGCGCGGACGTCGCCGCGTTGCGCCAGGGAGGCGACCGTGTCGTGGTCGTGTCCAGCGGCGCGATCGCGGCCGGCCTCCCGCTGCTCGGGCTGTCGGGGCACCGGCCTGTGGATCCCGCCGTGTTGCAGGCCGTCTCCGCAGTTGGTCAAAGCCACCTGGTCGGCCACTACAACAGGGCCCTCGCCAGGCATGGCCTTGTCGGTGGGCAGGTTCTGCTGGCGCCGCTCGACTTCGTCCACCGCCAGCAGTACCTCCACGCGCGCCAAACGTTCAACGTGCTTCTCGAACTCGGTGTGGTCCCCGTCGTCAACGAAAACGACGCCATAGCCGACGACGAGATCCGTTTCGGTGACAACGACCGTCTCGCCGCTTTGGTCTCCCACCTCGTGCGGGCCGACCTGCTCGTCATGCTCACCGACACCGCCGGGCTGTTCACGGGGGACCCGAGGATCGACTCGGAGGCGTCGTTGATCGAGGAGATCGTCGCCGTCGACCACGAGCTCGAGGCAATCGCCGGCGGTCCGGGAACCGAGCGCGGTAGCGGCGGCATGGCATCGAAGTTGGCCGCCGCGAAGATCGCAGCGTGGTCCGGCGTGCGTGCTGTGATCGCATCAGCCGACCGGCCATCTGTCCTTGTCGATGCGGTCGCGGGCAAGCCCGGGGTGGGGACCATCTTCGTTCCGCGCGCCGAGAGGCTCCCGGCCCGCAAGCTCTGGATCGCCTTCGCGGTCGGGTCCTCGGGGACGATCGTCGTGGACGAGGGGGCGAGAGCGGCGCTCATGGAGAGGGGCGTGTCGCTGCTGCCGGCGGGGGTCGTCAAGGCGATCGGGTCGTTTGCGGCCGACGACGCGGTCGAGATCGCCGGTCCCGACGGGCGCGTGTTCGCCAAGGGGCTCGCCCGCCACGCCTCGGCCATCGTCAACCAGCTCGCCGGCCGGCGGACCGCCGACCTGCCCGTGGACGTACCGCACGAGGTTGTCCACCGCGACGACCTGGTGCTGTTGCCGTGACCCGCTCGCTGGCAGGCCGACCGTTGAGACGGGGACTGCTCGTCGCCGTCGTGGGCGCGCTGTGCCTGCTGGTCGCCGGTTGCTCGGCGGTCACGACGTTGATCGACACCTCGCAGGCCCTGCGCGACGCCGGCTACCAGTCGGTGAGCGTCAGTTTCCACCTGGGTTCCGGAGACGAGGTGGACGTCAGCGTCAAAGTGTCGGCGACGGCGACCAACGCGGACGCCCAGAACGTGGCCCGTGTGGTGTGGAACAAGTTCCACGAGCGGTTCCAGTGGCTGCACGTAACGGTCCACGGGACCGGGGGCTCCAGCGTCTTCAGGGTCTACGAGTACCAGGATCTCGTGACGATGTTCGGCCCCCGGAATCCGGCCTGGGACCGCAGCACGATCTCCTCCGCGACGACCAGGTTGGGGGCGTTCATCGTCGTAGGGCTCGTGGTGGCGGGGGCGGCTGTGGCGGTGGTGGCGGTCGTTGTGAGCCGGCGCAAGCGCGACCGGCGGGGCGGGGGGTACCCCCCGGGCGGCGACGGTGGCCGGTGGCAGCCCGGTGCCGGATGGCAGCCGGGTGGAGGATGGCCACCCAACGGGGGCGCACCACCTGCCGGGCCGCCGCAGGGGGGTTGGCAGCCGGGTGGCGGAGGCCAATGGGCGCCCGACCCTCTCTGGCCGCCACCGGCGGGTCCACCTCCCGGCCGCGCTCCCACCGGCGGATCCGGCCGCGCTCCCACCGGCGGATCCGGCTGGGGTCCGGCCCCGCCCCCCGCCGATGACTGAGACGGACAGGCGGGAGGCTCGGGGGCTGACAGTATGGGGACCACTCACGCTCTGAACGGAGGGTCCAGCGTGCAACTCGGGATGGTCGGACTCGGGCGGATGGGAGCCAACCTGGTCCGCCGGCTCATGGCAGGCGGCCACACGTGCGTCGTCTACGACGTCAACGACGCAGCCGTCAAGGCTCTCGAGACCGAGGGCGCCACGGGAGCGTCCAGCATCGAGGACTTCGTCTCCAAGCTCGACGTCCCCAGAGCCGCGTGGGTCATGGTGCCGGCCGCCTACACGGGTGAGACGGTCGAGCGCCTGGCCGACGCGATGTCCGAAGGCGACATCATCATTGACGGTGGCAACTCCTACTACCGCGACGACATCCACCGCGCCGCCGCCCTGAAGCAGAAGGGGTTGCATTACGTCGATGCCGGCACGAGCGGCGGAGTCTTCGGCTTGGAACGAGGGTTCTGCCTGATGATCGGTGGAGAGGACGACGTCTTCCGGCACCTCGAGCCGATCTTCAAGACGATCGCTCCGGGGGTGGACTCGGCTCCGCGCACGGAGGGCCTGACCGGTGAACCCTCGATGGAGGAGCACGGTTACCTTCATTGCGGGCCCAACGGCGCCGGCCACTTCGTGAAGATGGTTCACAACGGGATCGAGTACGGGATCATGGCCGCCTACGCCGAGGGCCTCGGCATCCTGCACAAGGCCAACGTCGGGTCTCACCCGGCGGAAGAGGCGGACGCGGAGACGGCGCCGCTGGCGAACCCGGAGTACTACCGCTACGACATCGACACCGCCGCGGTGGCCGAGCTGTGGCGGCGCGGGAGCGTCATCTCGTCGTGGCTGCTCGACCTCACCGCCCATGCGCTCGGCCAGGACCCGGCATTGAGCACCTTCGCGGGGCGTGTGTCGGACTCGGGCGAGGGCCGGTGGACCGTCCTGGCGGCGATCGACGAGGGCGTGCCCGCGAACGTGCTCACATCCGCGTTGTTCGAGCGGTTCGCGTCCCGTGGAGAGGCCGACTTCGCCGACCGGGTCCTCTCGGCCATGCGCAAGGAGTTCGGAGGCCACGCGGAGAAGCCCCCCGCCGGCGGCTCCTGATCACGGCGGCGATGCGGCCGGTGATCAGCGGGCGGCCGAGTCGAAAGCGCTGACGCTGCGGGAGATCTCCACCCGGCAGCCCACGTGCCGCTCGAGGTGCTGCGCTCTCTGGTTGAGCTCCCAGAAGCCCGCCGCCGAGGATGCAGCCGGGACTTCGACCGTGATCCCTCCCTCACGCGGCTCCACGTTGATCTCATCGGCCCCGTAGCTCTTGGCGAGCCAGTCGGCGACACGGAGCAGGGGCAGGAGGTCCTGCACGACCTGCCGGCGTCGTGGCCTGAGCGCCCGGAAGGCTTCGTAGGACTGCTTCGGTGTGGGGCTGCTGTGGGACCTCACCAACGATGCGATCTCCAGGATGTGCGGATTGCCGGAGCGGCCCAGCTCACGCAGGACGGTGCGGGCACCGGACTTGCCGTGTGAGTCGTTCCCATCGGACCGCCCGATGTCATGAAGAAGCGCCGCCTGGGCGAGCAAGGAACGTTCCTCGCCGGAGCTCGCGCCGGTGGCCACGACGGCGTCGAATATCCGTACGGCGATAGTGGCGACGGTCTCGGCGTGAGACAGATCGACCTGGTGACGGATCGCGAGGGCGAGCACGCGCGAGGCGTCGAGCCATCCGGATTCCTCCCGGTTGGCCAGGGCATCGAGGATCAGGCCCTCGCGCAAGGTCCACTCGGCCACCGTGATCTGGTCGTGACCGAACACCTCCAACGCAGCCAGGACGATCAGGGCGCCGGCGGGCGCCAACTCCGACCGCCTCCGGCCGATTCCGGGAAGCTGCCTTCGCATGTCAGCAGTTAGACGGTGCAGTCTCTCCGACACCGCTAGGAGCTCCGACCGGTCGATGACCATCCCGTTGATGGAGGCCGGTATCGTCGAATTCCGCTCTGAAGCCACCATGCGGCCGATCGACCGGAAAGTGCCTCCTGCGCCGACCATGAGCCTGGGGCGGAAGCCGAACGCGGGGCCTGCCTTCGACGTGATCACCTGAGTGACATGCTCTGACAGACGCCTGCCCTGCTGGGGGTCAGGGGGGTCCGAGCTGAGGAGCTGCGCCCGCAACCGGGCCACGCCGAGCGGCAGGCTGGCGGACCAGAGGATCTCGTCCTGGTTGCCGACCACGATCTCGAGGCTCCCGCCACCGAGATCCAGGCACACGACAGGCTCGTCGGCGAGGTCCACGCTGGATTGCACGGCCTCGAAGACCAGGCGCCCTTCCTCACAACCGTCGATGAGCTTGACGTGCACCCCGGTCTCGAGCTCGATGCGGTCCAGCACCTCGCGGCCGTTCGGCGCGTCACGGAACGCGCTCGTGGCCGCAGCGAAGACGAAATGCGCGCCCGACGAGATCGCCCGGTTGCGCAGTTGCCGGACGGTGAGCACGGCTTCGTCGGCTGCCACATCGGAGATCGATCCGTACCTTGCGACCAGGTCGCCGAGACGGAGCGCCTTCTTCTCCCTGGCGACGGGACGGAGCTTTCCGGGCCCGCTCGTGTCAGCGACGAGCAGGTGGAACGAATTGCTACCGAGGTCGATTGCGCCTATCCGCATGCCAGGAATCAAACGTACGCAGGACTGGGGTCCAAGTCGCGGATACCCAGCGTGGAAGTCCTACCCCGTTGCGGCGCCTCGATGTCGCGTGGTGTGGACGTGGAGCCTCCGGCTCATGCCGAGATGCCTTCGGCCGACCGCCGCCGGCGGGCCCTGGCGTGAGCGAGGTCCTGCATCACTGCGAAGGTGTCGATCCCGCGAACCGTCGCCACCTTGGTCCAGGTGCCGTCGGAGTGCAGCTCCCATGCGCAGGTGTCGTCAAGGAGGTTGGTCTCGAGTACCTCCGCGAGCTCGCTCTGTAGCACCTCGTCCGAGATGGGTGCCATGAGTTCGATGCGGCGGTCGAGATTCCGCTGCCACAGGTCGGCCGATCCGATGAACAGGCGTCGGGGGCGCTCGCTCTCTCCGCCGAAGAGGAAGATCCGCGAATGTTCCAGGTAGCGCCCGACGATCGAGCGGACTCTGATCGTTTCCGAAAGCCCCGGCACTCCGGGGCGCAAGCAGCAGATGGTCCGTATTATCAGGTCGATTTGCGCTCCGGCCTGGGATGCCTCGTAGAGGGCGTCGATGATCGCAGGATCGACCAGGTGGTTCGCCTTCATGACCACCCTGCCTGCCTCGCCGGCGGCGGCCTCCTCGCGTATCAGGTCGATGATCGCCGGGCGTAGTGTCCCGGGGGCCACCAGGATCTTCTGGTAGTCGATGCCGCGGCTGTAGCCGGTGAGGAAGTTGAAAAGCTCCGTGAGGTCGTCCGTCAGCGCTTCGTCCGAGGAGAACAGCCCGACGTCTGTGTACAGGCGGGCAGTTCGCCCGTTGTAGTTGCCGGTGCCGAAGTGGCAGTAGCGGCGGAGCTCACCCTCTTCAGCGCGAACGATCAGAACTATCTTCGCGTGGGTCTTCAGCCCCACGATGCCATAGACGACGTGGGCTCCCGCGTCCTCGAGGCGTCTCGCCCAAGCGATGTTCGCTTCTTCGTCGAAGCGAGCCTTCAGCTCCACGAGCACGACGACCTGGACGCCCGCCACGGCCGCGTCGATGAGCGCCTCGACGATGGGCGAGTCCCCGCCCGTGCGGTAGAGAGTCTGCTTTATGGCCACCACCTTCGGATCGGCCGCGGCTTGCTTGATGAGCTCCTCCACCGAGGTTGTGAAGGAGTCATACGGGTGGTGAACCAGGACGTCGCGACCCCGGAGCACCGAGAAGAAGTCGACCGGGTCACCGTCGGCGGATGCGAACGCCGGTTGGGTCATCGGTGCCCACGCCTCGACCTTCAGCTCCGGTCTGTCGAGGTCGTAGAGGGCCCACAGCCCGGTGTAGTCGACGAACCCGTCGACCGTGTAGAGGTCGCCAGGTTCGAGCTCCAGCTCCCGCAGCAGGATCTCGCGCACCTCGCCGGTTATGCGGTTGTCGACCTCGAGACGCACCGCACGCCCGAACCTTCGTCGCCGAAGCTCGAGCTCGATTGCTTCGAGAAGGTCGTCTGCTTCCTCCTCCTCGACGATGAGGTCCGCATTGCGGGTGACGCGGAACGAGACGTGCGATTCGATCGTCATGCCCCGGAAGAGCATCGGCAGCTGGGCTGCGATCACCTGCTCGAGGGGGACGAACCGGTGACCGTCCGGGGTCACCAAGAACCGCGGCAGCAACTCGGGTACCTTCACCCGGGCGAAGCGACGCTCACCAGTGGACGGGTTGACGACCACCACCCCGAGGTTCAGCGAGAGATTCGAGATCTCCGGAAACGGATGGGCCGGGTCCACTGAAAGGGGCGTCAGAACCCGGAATATCTGGCGATCGAAGACCCCCACCAGGTACGCCCGGTCGGACTCGTCGAGCCCATCCCAGTCAGTCAGCGCGATGCCGGCGTCGGCGAGGGCCGGAACGAGCCTCTCGCTGAACGTGGCGAGCCGGGCCGCGAGGAGCTCGTCGACCTTCTCCCGCACGACCTGGAACTGCTCGGCGGGTGACAGTCCGTCCACCGTCGACGTGCTACCGAAACCGCCGATGAGCTTGTCCCTGATGCTCGCTATCTGCACCTGGAAGAACTCGTCGAGGTTCTCGCTGAAGATGGCGAGGAACCTGATCCGCTCCAGCAGCGGCAGGTTCTCGTCCTGCGCCTGGGCGAGCACCCGGGCGTTGAACTCGAGCCGGGACAGCTCCCGGTTCAGGTACCGGGTGGAGGGGTGCGTCTGGCCGGCGTTCGCAGCCCTGTCGACGGGTGCCCGGCCGTCCAGGCCTGCTTCCCGGGGGCCGATCTCGACATTGAAGGCCGACACACCGCCTTTCTACACGCTCTCGGGACCCTCCCGGGCCTCGACCGGCGTATCGGACGGTGAGGAGGTCGTGGTGTTCCCGCTCGGGCCGAGCTCGGAAGGACTCGCGAAGCCAAGCTCCGCCCGGAGGGTGTCGAGCCGGGCCCTGGCCTCAGATCCCATCGTCGCCTGCTGGACCTCCAGCATCCGCGACTCGACCGTCTGGCCGCTGACCTCGGACATCCCGAGCGCCTTGGCGTAGCGCGCCTCGATCTTGGCGCGCACCTGATCGAGCGACGGCCCCTCGGTATTGGCCGACTGGCTGAGGGAGCTCATCGCGCGATTGAGCTGCTCCTGCATCTTCGCCTGGTCGAGCTGGGACAGGAGCTTCTGCCGCTCGGCCAGCTTCTGCTGGAGCAGCAACGAGTTCTGCTGCACCGCGGCTCTGGCCTGATCCGCCGCCTGCGCCGATTGGAGGCTCAGGGTCTTCAGATCCTCGACCTGGTTCTCGGTCGCGACCAGGCGGTTGGCGAACGCTTCAGCAGTCTGGTTGTACTCCCGCGCCTTGCCCACGTCGCCGCCGCGGCCCGACTGGTCGGCCATGACCAGCGCCTGCTTGGTCGAGGCCCTCACCTTCTCGAGTTCCTCGATCGCCCGGTTGAGCTGGAGCTCGTGCTGCTTCTGGTTCGCCACGACGCTCGCTGCCTGCTCGACCAGGCGCCGGTGCTGGTCCTGAGCGTCGGCTATCGCCTGCTCGAGCTGGATCTTCGGGTCGGCGTTGGCCTCGAAACGGCTGTCCGCCTTCGCGGTGAAGTATCTCCAGCGTTTGCGCAGCACATCGATGATGCCCATGCCGTCATGCTAGGGCTTACGCCGCCTCACCGGCAGGCCCCGTGTCGCCGGCAGGCTACCGGACACCTCCGACAGGCCGGCTTGGAGGGCTGACAGTTCGTCCGTCACGGATTCGATCGACGTGCCCAGGGTGTCGACGTCCCCGCCGCCGGCGGGTTGAGAAGCGAGTTCCGCCAACGACGTCACCGCTGCCTCCAACCGCGCTATCGATGACCTCAGTCCGTCCTGCAACCAGGCCGCGGCGGCGTCCGCGCGTTTCACCTCGCGCAACTGCGACGCGAGCGCGTCCTCCGCGCGGTCGAGCTCCGCCCGCCGGCCGGCCGTCCCGCTACCGAGCGACACCCGTTCGTCCTGCAGGGCCTGCATGCGTTCGGAGAGGCTCGATGCCGGCTCCCGCCGGGTCCCAGGTGGGTAACCACCGCTCAGCACCGCTCCGCGACGTGCCGAGTCCCACACGGCCCTGACCTGTTTGGCGACCGCCGGCTCCATAGCCGCCACCCTGTCGCGGATCGGTCCGGCCGGCAGGCTGGCCGTTGCCACCTCGAAGCGCCGTCCCGCGTTCACCGCGTCGCGCACCAGGCCGCGCCACGGTTCAGGCAACGCCCACGGGTCGATCTGCGGACCACCGGAGCGGCGGAAACTCCGCAGCCAACCCTTGAGCGCAACTCCGGCACACGCCACGACCCAGATCGCCCCGCCGGCGATCACACCCGCTATGGAGGAGTGCGCGCCGAGGCTCACGGCCAAGCCGGCGAGCGCCGAACCGGCCGAGGCGCCCGCGGCGTCGCGCGCCAGCAGCCATCCGGGCCGCGCCCGGCCGGCACGCACGAGCCCTCTGTTGCGGCCGGAGGACCCGCCTTCCTCGGGGACGCTCGGAAGCATGACGAGCAGGCTACGGCCTACGATTGCTCATGGTCATCGCGACGATGCAGGATCTCGGCGCCCGCGCGAAGGCTGCCAGCAAAGTGCTCGCGCTCGCCTCGACGGCAGCGAAGGACTCCGCCCTTCACGCAGCCGCGGACCTGCTGGAGGCGGGCGTGGACCGGGTGCTCGAAGCCAACGTCGCCGACGTGGTCGCCGCCGAGAGGGCCGGGTCGAACGCCACGGTCGTAGACCGGCTGCGTCTCGACGGCCGGCGCGTCGCCGCGATGGCCGCGGGCCTTCGCGACGTGGCTGCCCTGGCGGACCCGGTCGGCCAGACCGTCGACGGCTGGGTCCGGCCCAACGGGCTGGAGATACGACAGGTGCGCGTCCCGCTCGGCGTGGTCGGGATCATCTACGAGAACCGGCCGAACGTCACGAGCGACGCCGCCGGGTTGTGCCTCAAGTCGGGAAACGCCGCTTTCCTCCGCGGAAGCTCCGCCGCACTCGAGTCGAACCGGTCGATCGCCGCGCTTTTGCGAGAGGGGTACGAGAAGTCGGGGCTTCCCTCAGATGCGCTGGTGCTCGTCGAGGACACCAGTCACGAATCCGTGCGCGAGTTCATGCGCCTGCGGGGGGTCATCGACTGCCTCATCCCGCGCGGCGGTCCGTCGCTCATCGCCGCCATCCTCGAGCACGCGACGGTGCCTTACGTCATCGACGGCGACGGCAACTGCCACGTCTACGTCGACGCAGCTGCCGACCTCGACATGGCCGCCTCGATCGTCGTCAACGCGAAGACGCAGCGCCCCAGCGTCTGCAACGCCGCCGAATCCCTCGTCGTGCACCGTGCCGTCGCCGAGCGATTCCTCCCACTGGTCGAACCTGGTCTCGCCGGGGTCGAACTGCGCGGCGACGACGAGTCCATCCGGATCCTCGGCCCGGACCGTGTGTCGCCTGTGACCGACGACGACTACGGCTGCGAGTTTCTCGACCTGATCATGAGCGTGAGGGTCGTCGACGATCTAGACGCCGCAATCGATCACGTACAGCGCTACAGCTCCGGCCACACCGAGGCGATCGTGACCACTGACATCGCGACGGCGCGGCGGTTCCAGCACGAGGTCGACTCCGCTGCCGTCGTCGTCAACGCCTCGACCCGGTTCACCGACGGGGGCGAGTTCGGCTTCGGCGCAGAGATAGGGATCAGCACGCAAAAGCTTCACGCACGAGGGCCGATGGCTCTGAGGGAGCTGACCACGACCAAATACCTCGTGACCGGGAGCGGACATATCCGGACTTGACGTTCGTCAGCCGAACTAGCCCAGCGTTTCTACGAAACGCTCCAGCTGCTTGAGGTTCCGGCACTCGTACGCCCCGTCGCAATGGGTGGAGTACTGGCTCACGATCGAGTCGCCGGTGTCCCAGTAGGAGCGCGGCTCGGGGTTGAGCCAGTACACGTGGCGCGCCTTCTTCGACATCTCCGCCAGGACCCAGGCCTGCGCCGCGTGGTAGTTGTTGCGCGCGTCGCCGAGCAGCAGCACGGTCGTCTTCGGGTTGATATCCCGGCCCCACCGCTCCCAGAACGCCTCGAACGCGTGCCCGTAGTCGGAGTGCCCGTCGACCCAGATGACGTCCGCTTCGGTGTTGATGCGGTGGATCGCCGCGCCGATGTCCTCCGTGGCCTTGAAGTAGTCGGTGACCTCATCGATCCCGTCGATGAACACAAACGATCTAACCCGGCTGAACTGCGAGCTGATCGCGTACACCATCTGCAGCGTGAAGCGGGCGAAGGCTGCAACCGACCCGGAGATGTCGGCGATGACCATGATCTCCGGCTTCGAAGGGCGCGGGTAGCGGAACTTCGGGTCCGCCGGCACACCTCCGTACGACAACGAGTGCCTCACCGTGCTGCGGAAGTCAAGCGGCCCCTTCCGCCCGTGGCGCCGCTTACGGGCGAGGCGCACAGCCAGCTTGCGGGTCAGGGGCGCGATCGCCTTGCGTAGAGCGGTCAACTCGTCGCGGCTGGCGTGCATGAAGTCGATGTCCTCGGGCAGCGGCTTGCGCAGAGATTTCGCCACCGCCTCCGCGCCCCTGTCATCGACCAGACGCCGGCGGATCTCGGCTTCTATCTCCCGGCGAAGTGAGCCGAGGCGGGCCTCGTACTCCTCCTTGGCCAGGCGCTCCTCCAACTCCGTCAGCTCGCCCGGCGCCTTGTCGCGTGCAGACTGCATCATCTTCTCGAGCACCGAGTCGAGGTCGAGCTGGCGCAGCGTCCGGTAGAGGTAGTAGGTGCCGCCGACGGGCCTCCCCGGTTCCATGCCCGCGAAGCGGGTGACCGCCGCGCGGGCGATGGCGCGCAGCATGGCGTCGTTGCCGTCCATGAGCGCCTTGAAGAGGAGTTCGGCGAGCTGCTCGGGTGTCAGCCCCTCCGTGCCCCCTGCGGACTCGCCTTCGCGCGAACCGAGGATGTCATTGACGAGCTCGTCGACGGAGGAGCCGGACTCGTCGTCGGTCAGGCGGTACTCACGTCCTCGCAGTGAGAAGTAGACCTCGAAGACGGTCTCGAAGGCCTTCCAGTGCGCGTTGTTCTTCACCAGAGTCGCTGCGAGGGCGTACTTGAAGGCGTCGCGGTCGTCGAGGGGGATGTGAGTCAACGCTTCCATCGCGTCGAGATTCTCGGTGAGGCTCACCGGGATGCCGGCGGTGCGCAGCTCCTTGACGAACCCTGACAGCGACTCGAGCAGCCCCGCGCTGCTGCCGGCGGGAAGCTCTGTGCTCATTGAATTGGGCTCATTGAATTGGGCTCATCGACTCGGCATCACCGGCTGGAGCCCGAGGCCGACCCGGCGAGATCCTTCGCCGCCTTGTCGATGTCGGACTGGTACTTCAACAGGATGTGCAGGGTCTCGGTCGCGGTCTCCGCGTCGACGGACTGGATGCCGAGCAGGAGCAGCGTGCGTGCCCAGTCGAGTGTCTCCGACACCGACGGAGCCTTCTTGAGCTCGAGGTTGCGGATCGACCGAACTATGCGGACCACCTCGTCCGCGAGGGACTCGGAGATGCCGGGCACCCGCGTCAGCACGATCTCGCGCTCGCGGTCGATGTCCGGGTAGTCGATGTGCAGGAACAGGCAGCGCCGCTTGAGCGCCTCGGAGAGCTCACGGGTGTTGTTGGAGGTGAGGAACACCAGCGGGATCTGCGTGGCGCTCACGGTGCCGAGCTCGGGGATCGATACCTGGTAGTCGGAGAGGATCTCGAGCAGCAGCGCCTCGGTCTCCACCTCGACGCGGTCGACCTCGTCGATGAGTAGCACGACCGGGTCGTCCGCCCGGATCGCCTCGAGCAACGGCCGGGTGAGGAGGAACGGCTCGGAGAAGATGTCCTCCTCGATGTCGGACCACGTGCCGCCGCCTTCGTTCTCGGAGACGCGCTGTGCCTGGATACGCAGCAGCTGCTTCTTGTAGTTCCACTCGTAGAGGGCCTTGGACTCGTCGAGGCCCTCGTAGCACTGCAGGCGGATGAGGCGGGCGCCGGTCAGCTCGGCGACCGACTTGGCCAGCTGGGTCTTGCCCGTACCCGCGGGCCCCTCGACCAATACCGGCTTCCCGAGGCGCTCGGCCAGGTACACGACGCCTGCGATGCCCTCGTCGGCGAGGTAGTTGACCCTGCGCAGCCCTTCGCGGACGGCAGCGGGGGACTCGAACAGGCTGGGCGCGGCGTCGCTCACTCGATCGGCATCCTTCTATCTGTGGTGTCGCCGCAGCTTACCGAGGGGTTCGACCCTGGCGCCCATCCGTAATAGGGCCCCGTTCGTGGTCGTGGGGCCTCCATCCCACGCACGGCCGGGCCTACAACCTCAGGAGGATTTCGCCGGAGCTGCCGCCGGGTTGTCAGGGGCGGTGGCTACCCTGAGCGCGACAGAAACAACTAGGAGTTCTCGATGGCCCTTCTCGGACGTGAGTTCATTGCGGTCCCCGACGACCGCAAGCACCAGATCGTCTATAAGTGGCCGGACCTGAGCATCCGTCGCTATACGAAGGCGATCGTCAACGCGGACGAGCTGGCGCTGTTCGTGAACACCGGGCAGGTCGTGGCGACGATGGGACCCGGCCGGCACGACATCGACGCGGACGAGATGCCGGGCCTCGGCGTCCTCATCGACGCGGCTACGGGCGGCCGTGCCTACAGGGCGGAGCTGTACTTCGTCGGAACACGCGAGTACCCGGGGAACACCTTCGGCGGCCGCATCGACGACGTGCAGGACCCGCAGACGGGGATGATCGTGACGTTGCGGGTCTTCGGGGACTATTCGATCCAGGTGAAAGACCCCGCAGCTCTGATCACCAACCTCACCGGGACGGTCGACGTCGCCGACAACGACTCCATCACCGGCTGGGTCTCCGACCAGCTGCTCAAGGTCCTGCGCACCCACATGACGGTGCAGATAGTGCAGAACGGCTGGCCGATCCTGGGCCTTTCCGCGTACACGCCGCAGATCGAGACCGAGGTCATCGCCGCCGGCAACGCGCAACTACAGCCCTACGGCGTCGCGCTCGTGCGGATGGGCAACTTCGACATCAACCTGTCCGATCAGGACGAGGCGCAGCTGAAGAACCTCGCGCGCGACACCGCGTACTCGCGACTCGCCGGCAGCTTCAACCAGTACGCCGCCGGGGAGGCCGCACTCGGTGCGGGGCAGGGCATGGCCAAGGGTGGTGCGGCCGTGGGAGGCGCGTTCCTGGCCGCCGGGGTGGGAGCGGCCGGTCAGGCCGCGACTGCTGCACCCGGCCCCACGCCACCGCCGGGACCGGGATTCGTCGGGGGAGGCGCCGGCTTCACCGGTGGGCAGGCGCCGGCACCCGCCGCCGGCGGTCAGGCAGTAACAGCCGCCGGCGGTCAGGCAGCACCCGCCGCCGGCGGTCAGGCAGCACCCGCCGCCGGCGTGGAGTGCCCGAACTGCAAGGCGCACAACCCCGCCGGGGCCAAGTTCTGCTCGTCGTGCGGGACCCGCCTAGAGGCACCGGCGCCAGCGTCGGTGGTCTGCCCCAACTGCAACGCCGAGAACGTCCCGAGCGCGCGCTTCTGCTCGTCGTGCGGCACCGCGCTCGGGCAGGCACCGCCGGCATGAGCGTTCTCGTCACGCTTTCCGGCTTGGTCGAGCGCGCCGGCGGAGGCCACAGTTTCGGCGGTGGTTCCAGCGGCGGCGCCGGCGGTTTCGGCGGCGGCGGAGGGGGAGGCTTCTTCTTCTTCGGCGGCGGTGGCGGCGGAGGGGGCGCCGGCGGCTTTTCGGTGCTGATCATCATCGCGATCGTGTTGTTCATCTTCTTCGGGGTGATCCGGCCGCGCATGAGCCGGCGAATCGGGGGGCGGGGGGATCCGTCGGTGCCGGACCCGGTTGAGGGCGGGACCGGCGCGCCGGTGTCCCCTGGCGGGACGCAGTGGTCCCACGACGACGCGCCGGCGATCAACTCGGTTCGCGGGGATCTTTTTCCTGGGACAGCCGAGCACGCCACCCATCCGGAGAGCGCGGCCGAGGGGCTCGCAGCCATTACCGCCCACGACCCCGGCTTCGAGCAAGAGGCCTTCCTCGAGCAGGTGCAGCGAACCTTCTTCATCGTCCAGGAGGCGTGGTCGCAGCGTCAGCCCAACATGAGCCGCCAAGTGATGGCCGACGGGCTGTGGCAGCAGCACAAGGTGCAGATCCAGGGTTACATCGACGCCCATAAGCGCAACGTGCTCGAGGACCTCGCCGTCGGGAACCTCACGGTCATCGCCGCGCACAGCGATACCAACTACGACACCATCACGGTACGGGTGACCGCCGCGTGCGCCGACTACGACGTGGACGACAACTCCGGGAAGATCGTGCGCGGCAACAAGCGCGTCGAGCAGTGGGCGGAGGACTGGACGTTCCAGCGCTCCTCGTCCGCGACGACCAAGCCCACCGGCGGCACGCTGTCGGCCAAGTGCCCCAACTGCGGGGCACCGCTCGACCTGGACCTCGCCGGCGAGTGCAAGTACTGCAAGGCGCCGGTCAGCTCAGGCCAGTACGACTGGGTCCTCGCGCGGATCGCCCAGGTACCTGCGTCCTACTGAGTCGCAGAACACCTTTTTGTGGGACGGATCCGTTTTGCGGGACGGACACGTCGTCAGGTGACGGCTGTGTCCCACAAAACGTCACCGTCCCACAAAAACTTGGGCCGTATCCCGCCGAACTGGGGCCGTATCCCGTCAGTGGGCTGAGCCGGCGGTCGGCAGCTGGGCCAGGCTCGGCCCGACCGCGACCGCCGGCGCCGCCGGAGCGGTCAGCCCGGCCGCGAGGAGGTGCTGGGGGATCGCCCACGCCAGCATCTGCTGGTAGATGGTCATGATCGAGATGCCGTACACGGTGCTGGTAGCCCACTTGCCCGCCAGCGCCATCCAGTCGCGACAGCAACCGCCGACCCCGACTGAGCCGATCAGAGGCGTCGCCACCGGTTGGGGCGATGCGTACGCTTCGAGCAGCTGCAGCTGCGCGCTCACGCCCGTCTGCGCGTCGGGGAAGTGCCAGCCGTGGGCGCAGCTGTCGCACGCGCCGATGCCGGCGAAGTTGTTGTCCGCCGGCGTGAGCTGTCCGCCGGCGGGGAACGAGAAGTACCCGGTCTCCACGACCGACTGTGCGAACGCGACATCGAATCGCACACCGGTGGCGGCACCGGCGGTCTGGTAGTCGGTCGCGAGTTGCGGCATTGGCACCGTGGTGTTCGCAGTGTGGCCGGTGCTCGCGAACCAGGCGGCCAGGTCGTCACCGGTCAGGAGGGAGGGCCCGAGGATCGAGGGCGACAGGGGCTGCGCCGGTTGGCTCGCGGCGGCGTCGACCGCACCCGGGAGGGGCTGCCCGGCTGGCTTCGCGGCGGCGGTTTGCGATGCGGCACCGCCGGGTGGCGCAGTTCCGTCCACGGATGGCAGGCCCAGCAGCCCGATCTGCGCGGCGACGCCTGGAACGGTCGCCGCCTTGGTGAGCACCGCGAGGGCGGCCTGGCTGTCCTGCAGGGCGGTCTGCGCGGTGGCCACGTTCGCCTGCGCCTGGTTCACTCCGTTGGTCGCCTGCTGTGTCGCTTGCTTGGCCTGGTCGAGCGCGCGGTGGGTGTGGGTCACCTCGCTGCGGATGCGCTGCGCGACGAGGCGCAGCATTTCCTGGGCGTCGCTGGCGTCGGTGCCTGTCAGGCCGCCGGGGGTGTCGACGGTGCCGATCCCGCTGGCTCCCACGCCTTGAGGTCCAGCGGCGGGAGTGGCGTATCCGAGACCGATGTAGGCGGCGATCGCGAGGTGCTCCAGCCGCTGGTTGGCGGTTTCCACGCGCCGGGAGGCCGAGGCCTGGGCTGTCTGCGCGGAGGTGAGAACCGATTGCGCCGACTGCAATCCGGCGACCGCGGCGGTGACGGCTTGCTGCTTGGCGGTGACGTCGTTGACGGCCTGGGGGTATTCGCTGATTGCAGTCAGCTGCGTCATGTCGGCGTCGACTGCTGTGAGGATCGGGTCCGGACTCGGTGGGGGCGGGGGCGGGGTGCCGGGCTTGGGTGGTGCCGTGGTCGGGGGGCCGCCGGTCGGCACGTTCGGCACGCCGCCGCCCGAACCGCTGGGCGAAGTCGTCGTGGGCCCCGACCCGCCGCCCGACCCGGGAGGGGCGGTCGTCGGCGGGGTGGTAGTCGTCGTGCTGCCGACGCCCGGCAGCGTCGGCGGCGGGGTGGTGGTGGCCGTGGTGCCGCCGGAGGTCCCGTCGCCTGCGATCCCCGGCGAGGCCCAGCCAGCGGTTGGCGCGGCCAGAGCCGCGACGGTCGCGCCCGCGGCCACTCCCACGAGGACTCCTCCGAAGGGGAGAATCCCCGTGACCGCCAGCAGGGCCGCCGCACGCCGGCCGGGATGGCCCGAAGGGCCTGATCGCCTTTTCAAAACCAACCTTTGAGGATTCGACAGGGGCACGGCTATGCCTGCCCAGGTTCCGCCCGCTGCGAAAAGCTATCAAATATGACGGTGGGGTAGGCAGCGGGACCGGCCAGCGGTAGATCCCACCTGTCAGGTGTGCAGGCCGCACTCCGTCTTGTCCTGGCCGGCCCAACGCCCGGAGCGCTTGTGCTCGCCGTCCCCGACCGGCTTGGTGCAGGGCATGCACCCGATGGACGGGTAGCCCCGGTCGCGCAGCGGGTTGTGAGGGACTCCGTGGTCGGCGATGTACCCATCCACATCTAGATCGGTCCACGCGGCGATCGGGTTGACCTTCACCAAGCCCCTCAGATCGCGGGCGACGATGGGGGCGCTAGCCCGGGTCGGCGCTTCTGCCCTGCGGAGCCCGCTCATCCATGCCAGCTTGCCGGCGAGCGCGCGGTCGAGCTGCTCCACCTTCGAGCTCGAGCAGCAGTTGGCCGGGTCCTTCTTCCACAGCTCGACCGGCTGGGGAGCGACGGTGAGCACCCGCAGGTTGAGCCCGTAGTGGCGCCGGACGTTCTCGACGGTCTCGAGCGTCTCGGGGAAGTGATAGCCGGTGTCGATGAACACCACTTCGATCGAGGGCTCGACCTTGACCGCCAGGTCGATGAGCACCGCGTCGGTCATCGACGCCGAAAGGCACATGAACGGGTGGAACTGCTCGACGGCCCACTCGATCACCGCCTGCGCCGGCGCCGTCTCGAACTCCCGGTTCAAAGACGCGAGCTCTGCATGGCTGAACGCCGGCGCGTGGAGATGGGTCCCGGTGCCGACCAGGGTGCTCACGCCTAGTGCCTTCCCGCCCGGTAGCCGTCCGCCCGGTACCCGCCCTCCAGGGGTCTGACCGTCAGCCCGCCGCGCACTCGCCCTCACCGACTTCTGCCACGTAGGGGCCGGTCTCGCCGAAGTCGATGTAGTAGTCGGGCCGCTCCTCGGGATCAGGCCACTCGTCGAGATCCTTGAGCTCGGTGGCGAGGACCTTGGCGCCGCCGACTCGTTGCATCCACTCGGCGAACGGCTCGCCCGCGTCCCTCTCCTCGGCAAAACGACCCACCAGCCGCACCGTCGCCTCCGCGGCAGCCTTCGCCGGCAGTCGCAGGGCGCGCTGGGCGAACTGGACCTCGGTGTTGCTCAGGTGGCCGCCGAGCAGCAGCTGGTAACCCGGGGCCTGCCGGCCGTTCGCACGGCGCTCCGCTCCATGGAAGCCGATGTCCGCGACGTGGTGCTGCCCGCAGCTGTTGGTGCAACCGGAGATGTTGATGCGGATCCCGCCGACGTCGGCCAGTCCCGCTTCTTCCAGGGCGCGCCCGATGTCCTCGGCGAGACCCCGGCTCTGAGTCACGGCGAGGTTGCAGGTGTCGGCGCCGGGGCAGGAGACGACGTCACGGGCGAGCTCGGCACCCGGTTGAGCCATTCCGATCTCGTCGAGGCGCCGGTACAGGTCCTGCAGCTGTTCCGAGGACAGACCGCGGAAGACGAGGTTCTGCCGGTTGGTGGTGCGCACGGTCACGCCGAAGTCGCGCACGATCGACGCGAGCGCCCGGAACTGGTCGGATGTGATGTCCCCGAGGCGGGCGTAAGCGATCGCGGACACCGTGCCCTTGGCCACGCCCACGACGACGTTGGTCGACTCCCAGCGGGTGTAAGGATCTGCCTTCGGGCTGACCCGCAACATGACGGGAACTCCCATGGGGGTCGGCTGCACCGCGGTCGACACGCCGGCCGGCTCGTCGCCGAGCTCCTGAACGAGCTCGGGGATCCCGCCGGGCCAGCTCGACGAGGCGAGCAGCAGCTGGCGCTCGCGGAGGACCCGCCGGCGGAGCTCTTCGATGCCGAGCTCGTCGACGACCCACTTCAGGCGGGCGCGCAGCTTGTTGTAGCGGTTGCCGAAGTGGTCGAACGTCCGCAGCACCGCCTCGATCGTCGGCAGCAGGTCCTCGCGGGCGGTGAACTCTTCGAGAGCCTGCGCGGGGTGCGGGTTGGCGCCGAGACCGCCGGCGATGAACACCCGGAAACCCGGCTCGAGCGTTCCGTCTGAGCGCGGCCGGGAGACCGCAACGACGCCCACGTCGTTGAACATCGCCTGACCGCAGTCGGTCACGCAACCGGAGAAGTTGATCTTGAACTTGCGCGGCAACCGCTGCGCGTACGGATGGTGGAGGAAGTAGCGGAACGTCGCCTCCGCCCAAGGGCTGATGTCGAGCACCTCGAACGGGCAGGCGCCGGCGAGGTGGCAGCCCATGACGTTGCGGACGGTGTCTCCGCACGCCTCACGCGTCGTCAGGCCGGCCTGCGCCAGCTCCTCGAGCAGGTCCGGGACCGTCTCCAGCTGCACGAAGTGGAACTGGATGTTCTGCCGGGTGGTGATGTGGCCCCACCCACGGCTGTAGCGGTCCGCGACGGAGCCGAGCAGCTCGAGCTGCTCCGGCGAGACGTTCCCGTAGGGGAGCTTCACCCGGACCATCTGGTTGTGGCCCTGCTGGCGCTGGCCGTAAATGCCGTTGTTGAGCCGGAAGACCCGGAAGGAGTCCTCGTCAACCCGGTCCGCCAGGTGGTCGGCCAACAGGCGCCTGAACTTGGCGATGTCCGCCGCGAGCTCGGGATCGATCTCTCTGGTCTCGGTCTCCACGGGGCCAGTCAAGCAAAGCTGACTGTGTTTATCAACTTTTAAGGGTTTTGCTGGTGTGGGCTAGCGCCGCAACAGGTCCGCTACCTGAAAGGCCAGGTCGAGCGACTGGCTCCCGTTGAGGCGGGGGTCGCAGGTAGTCGTGTAGCGCAGCTCCAGATGGTTCTCGAGGATCTCCTCGGTCCCGCCGAGGCACTCCGTCACGTCGTCGCCGGTGAGCTCGACGTGGACCCCGCCCGGCCAAACCCCCTCCTGGCGGCACACCCCGAAGAACTCCCGGATCTCGGCGAGGACATGGTCGAAATGCCGGGTTTTGCGCCCTCCCGGGCTCGTGTAGGTGTTGCCGTGCATCGGGTCGCACGCCCAGACCACCGGATGGCCCGCTTCGCGGACGGCCTCGAGCAGCGCCGGCAGTGCGCCTTCGACCCGTCCCGCGCCCATCCGGGTGATCAGCGTCAGGCGGCCCGGCACCCGGTCGGGGTCCAACGCCCGGCAGACCGCGACGACCTCTTCGGGCGTTGCGGCCGGACCGATCTTCGCCCCCAACGGGTTCGACAGGCCGCGCAGGAACTCGATGTGCGCCCCGTCGGCCTGCCTGGTGCGCTCACCGACCCACAGCAGGTGTGCGGACGTGTCGTACCAGTCCCCGGTCAACGAGTCCCGCCTCGTCATCGCCTCCTCGTACCCGAGCACGAGCGCTTCGTGGCTGGTCCAGAACTCCACCTGCTGCAGGGTCGTCTCGCCGCCCAGGTTGATGCCGCACGCGCGCATGAACCGCAACGCACGCTCGATCTCGGCGGCCAGCTCCTCGTACTGCTGGCCGCCGGTGCTGCGGGCGACGAACTGCTGGTTCCACGTGTGCACCTGCGACAGATCCGCGAAACCGCCCTTCGTGAACGCCCGCAGCAGGTTCAGCGTCGACGCGGACTGGTGGTAGGCGGTCAGCATCCGGGTCGGGTCGGGGACGCGGGCGTCCTCGGTGGGGGCGTCGTCGTTGACGATGTGGCCCCGGAAGCTCGGCAGCTCCCGCCCGTCGACGACCTCGGTCGGGGAGGTGCGGGGCTTGGCGAACTGGCCGGCGATCCGGCCGAGTTTCACCACCGGCACGCCGGCGCCGTAGGTGAGGACGACAGCCATCTGGAGGATCACTTTGAGCTTGTCGCGGATGCTGTCGGCGGTGAAGTCGTTGAAAGACTCAGCGCAGTCCCCCGCCTGCAACAGGAAGGCCTCGCCCGCCGCGACCTCGGACAGGGCGTGCTGGAGGCTGCGGGCCTCCCCAGCGAAGACCAGGGGGGGCAGCACGGAAAGCGTCTTCAGCGTCTGCTCGAGCGCGTGCGCGTCTGGCCACTCCGGCTGCTGTTCGGCATGAAAGTCACGCCAACTTGTCGGCGACCAGGTCTCCTTCACAGAGAACCAGGGTGGCTGAAACCGGGCCCGAGAGCAAAGCAGATCACCTAACGTCGGCAACCGCATGGGCGAGCGGATCGGGATATTCGGTGGCACTTTCGACCCGATCCACGTTGGCCACCTCGTAGCGGCCATCAACGCCAAGCATGCGCTGGGTCTCGACCGCGTGGTGCTCATGGTCGCCAACGTCCCCTGGCAGAAGGCCGAGTCCCGCGCGGTGAGTACCGCAAGTGACCGGCTCGCGTTGGTGGCGGCCGCCGTCGGCGACGTTCCCGGGCTCGAAGCAGGCCGCATGGAGATCGAGCGCGGCGGGGAGTCTTTTACGGCGGACACCCTTGCGCAATGGCACGAGGAGAACCCCGCAGACGAGCTGTTCCTCATAGTCGGGTGGGATGTCGCCGGTGAGCTCGCCACCTGGGAGCGCGGTGACCAGATCCGCCGGCTGTCGACCCTGGTGATCGTGAACCGGCCCGGGTCGGGCCGCCCGAGGGCCCTGGAGGAGGAGGGGTGGCGGGTCGCAGAGGTGACCGTCCCGAACCTCGAGATCTCCAGCACCGACCTGCGCGCCCGTGCCGCGAACGGTCGCCCGCTCGACTATCTGATCCCCGAGGCCGCAGTCCACTGCATCAGGGAGCGGCGAATGTACGCTGGGGATAGATGACGACGGTCCGCACGCCTCGTGCCGCTGCCCGTACGGCCGCGGTCGCCGGCGCAGGCCGGGGCTTGGCGGCTGGCGGCGAGCTCCCGGACACCCTGATGGTTCTTCCGGGTTCGCTCCGGCAGACCGACGTGGTGGATGTCCGTGAGACCCCGCCCGGCGACAGGCTCCGCCGCTTGCAGCGGCGCAGGCGGTTGGTGAGGGAGCAAATCCTGGTGGTGATGTTCCTGCTCGCCGTGCTGGCGATCACGGTCGGCGTGCTGGCCATGCAGTGGCTCGGCAATGGCAGCGTCACGTCGGGGTCTGCGGCGGCGTCATCTGCAGCAATCACTCTCTCAGGAGGTCCTGCGTGAAGAAGTTGGCGGGCACGCTGCGGTGACAGCAGCACCACGTGACCCGGAAACCCTCGACCAGGTGCAGGAGGACTGCTCGGTCGCCGCTCGGGCCGCGTGGTCCAAAGGTGGTGGCGACACGGTAATTCTCGCGGTCGGCAAAGTCCTTGCGATCACCGACGCGTTCGTGATCACCAGCGGCAACAACCCGAGGATGGTGCGCACCATCGCAGAGGAAGTCGAGGCGAAGGTGAAAGCGGCCAGTGCTCGCTCGCCGCGTTCAGTCGAAGGACTCGACGATGCGCGGTGGGTGTTGATGGACTACGGGGACTTCGTTGTCCATATCTTCCTGGACGAAGCGCGTGACTTCTACCAGTTCGATCGCCTCTGGGGCGACGCAGAGCGATGGGCATGGGACGGAGGCTCCGAGGCGGCAGCCTCTGCCCGCCTGGCCGCCGGCGAGTAACCCGCCGTACCAGGCCCGTCAGTGCGGCCAGAGGAGCTGGTTGGAGCCGGCTGCCCCGCCCTCGGAGACGAGAGCCTCCACCTCGACGAACACATCCTTGGCTGCTTCGTGCCGGTACCCGGCCTCGATGACGCCGACCGTGACGGTCACCACCCCGAGCGGGTTCGAGCAGTCCACGATGCCGGCGTTCTCGACGCGAGACCGGAACCGTTCGCCGGCGGCGACCGCCTGCTTTAGGTCCGAGCCCGCCAGCAAGACAGCGAGCCTGTTCTGGTCGCAGCAGTAGGCGCGGTCTCCCTGCCGGACGCTCGCCTTGAACACCTCGGCCACCGCAAGGAGCCTCGCGTCGTTGTCTTCCGGCGTCGCACTGTCGCCGCTGTCCCCGTGGTCGATTTGTCCCAGCAGTATTGAGTAGGGCTGATCCGAGCGGCGCCGGCGGGCGTTGAGCTGCAAGTGATCGAGTTCGAATGCGGCCGCGTTCGCAAGCCCGGTGTGCACGTCGATGAGCACCGAGTGAGCGAGTAGGTCGTTCTCCATGCGCAGGTCGTCGATCTCGGACCTGAGATCGCCGACCTCGCCGCTGAGCGCCTCGACCGCTTTGAGCGCCGCTTTCAGTTCGGCAGCGCGCCGCCGGCCGGGTAGAGGAATCCGAACCCTGAAGCTCATGGCTGCCACTCCACACCGCCGCGTCCCAACCGCCACGGGCCTGCCCGCCCTGTTCTCATATGACTGCTATCGGAGGACCCGGCAGGAAGGTTGAGACATACGTGATATGCCTGTTTGGTACAGAACATCTCAAACCGGTACCGTTCTGTGCCGCCGGGCGCACCGGCCCGGCGATACGACCCTGGAGGTTCGATGATCCGGAAGGCACTGATCGCCGCGGGGATCCTCTCCTTGTCCCTTGGAGGATTCGTCCCGGCGATGGCGAGCAGCTCGGGCTCAGGAAACCCTGGCCCCAATGGCCACAACAACAACGGGCTCTGCGAAGCAGCGGGCAGCGGCAGCGCCCAAGGCCAAGCTGAAAAGCAGGCGAACGGCGTCGCCTTCCAGGCACTCGCCGCCGCCGGCGAGGCCATGGAGAGCTCCAGCCAGCAGACGCAGGAATCCTTGAACGGCACGGAAGGCACGGCCTCCGACACCTCGCAGGACATCCAGACCTTCTGCGGGAGTTCGTTCGGCTGAACCAGGCCTTTACAACCCAGACGTGAATCCGAACCCCCGCCTGCTGAAGGCGGGGGTTCGATCGCGATATACCGTGACCGCGGATGAACCGCTGGTTCGCACAGTTCGGCCCGGCACTGCGCCAGTCAGCGGGCCAGGTGTTCTCGTCGGCGCGTGGTTACCAGCGCCGGTGGGCCGGGCTGGATTTGCTGGCGGGACTGACGCTCCTGGTCATAGCCGTCCCCGAGCAGCTCGCCACGTCGAGGCTCGCGGGGATGCCGCCGATCACCGGTTACTACGCTTTCATCGCCGGCGCGCTCCTTTTCGCTGCGCTCGGATCCAACCCGCAGATGTCGGTGGGCGCCGACTCCACGATCGCGCCGCTGTTCGCGGTCGGGATCGGTCACCTCGCCGCGACGGGTTCACCCCGCTACATAGCACTTGTCGGCTTGCTCGCTGTCAGCGTCGGTGCAATCGTCGCCCTCGTCGGGCTCTTGCGCCTCGGCTGGATCGCCGAGTTCCTCTCCGAACCGATCATCACGGGGTTCCTCGCGGGGGTCGCGGTCATCATCGTCATCCACCAGCTGCCGGACTTCCTCGGCATCCCGGCGGCGAAGGGCGGCAACCTGCACCGCATCTACGAGATCGTCCACCACCTCGGTGCAACGAACGGATGGACGCTCGGCATCGGCGCTGCCGTGCTGGCCATCGTGATCGTGGTCGACCGGATCGACCGGCGGTTGCCGGGTGCCCTCGTTGGGCTGGTCGCCTCCGCCTTCGTCGTGGCGCTCGCCAACCTGCACCGGCACGGGGTCGCCATACTCGGAACCATCTCGCACGGGGCACCGCATTTCGGCCTGGCCCAGCTCTCATGGTCGGCTCTGGGCAGCGTGCTTCCGATCGCCGGCGTCGTTGCCATCGTGGTCATCAGCCAGACTGCGGCCACCACCCGCGCGTTCGCTGCCCAGGGCGGCTACGAGGTGGACGTAGGACGCGACTTCATCGGAGTCGGTGCTGGAAGCGTCCTCTCCGGACTCGCCGGCTCCTTCCCGGTCGACGCGAGCCCGCCACGCACGGCCGCCGCCGCCTCTGCAGGGGGCCGCACCCAGCTCTCGGGGCTGTCCGCTGCCATCGCGCTCGCGCTGCTGATCCCCGTCGCCGGTCTGCTGAAAGACCTACCGCTTGCGACGCTCGCGGCAGTTCTGCTGTTCATCGCTGGCCGCCTCGTGCACATCCGCGACCTGAGGTCAATCGCCTCGTTCAACCTCATCGAGTTCGGTCTCGCCGTGGTGACGCTCCTCACCGTCGCACTCGTCGGCATCGAGCAGGGCATCGGACTTGCGGTCGGGCTGGCCATCCTCGACCGCACCCGGCTGTCCGCCCGGCCGCAGTTGCACGTACTCGGACGGATCCCACGGACGACCAGCTGGGCACCGCTATCCAGTTCAGAAGAGCCGCAGCAAGTTCCTGGCGTTCTCGTCGTCCTGTTCGCAACCCCGCTCTGGTACGCCAACGAGGGGCACTTCCGGTATCAGCTGAACGCCGCCTTTCGCCGTGCGGTGGGCACCGTGCAACTGGTCGTGCTCGACGCTATCGGGATGAGTGACATCGACTTCACCGGCGCTCGCTCTCTTGACCAGGTCCTCGATGAGATCGCACAACGCAAAGCGGCGTTCGCGGTGGCGCGCGCGGGTGAGCACATGCGCAACAGTCTCGTCCGCTTCGGCCTTGCCGATCGGTTCGGCCGCGACCACTTCTTCGCCTCGGTCAACGAGGCGGTGGCCGCGTTGGGCCCAGAGCAGCACGACCCTCTTTGACTACTGCCCGGTCGAATCCTGCGCGATCCACGCCGGCAGGTTCCACTTGGTCTCGATCAGGCGAAGATCGAGTGGTCGAGACGGCTCACCGAACTGGGGATCACCCCGGCGGACACCCTCTGATCGACCGGCGCGCTGAGGGTCGAACGGCCCTAGTACGTCCAGCGGCCGCTGCTTAGGATCCCAGCGTGCGCGCGTTCCTTCGACCGAAGGCGGCGGGGACTGGGCCAGAGGAGACAGATGTCACCCCAGGCGGCGGCGCGATCATCCGGTTGGAGGGAGTCACCAAGAGGTTCGTGACCCCGGCGGGGACCGTCGTGGCGCTCGACGCAGCGACCCTCTCGATCGCAGCGGCCCAGCTCGTCGTGGTGCTCGGGCCGTCGGGGAGCGGCAAGACGACCTTGCTCAACATGATCGGCGCCCTCGACACGCCGACAGAGGGCGCGATCGAGGTCGCGGGGCAGCGCATAACGGATCTCAGCCGGCAGCAGCTCTTCGCCTACCGGCGCAAGACCGTTACGTTCGTCTTCCAAGCCTTCAACCTGTTTCCCGAGTTGACGGCACTGGAGAACGTGCGCTTCGGCGCGGAGGCCTCGGGCAGGCGGCCGGCCGGCGAGCTCGCGGCCCAAATCCTGCGCGACGTGAAGCTCGGTGACCGCCTCCATCACTTTCCGCACGAGTTGTCGGGCGGCGAGCAACAGCGTGTCGCCATAGCCCGCTCCCTGGCGACGGGCAACCCGGTGCTCCTGGCCGACGAGCCGACCGGCGAGCTCGACTTCCGCACCGGCATCGAGATCCTCCAACTGCTGCGTGACCGGGCGACGACCGGCCAGTCCGTCGTTATCGTCACCCACAACCGGGAGATAGCTCGGATGGCCGACGTGGTAGTCGAGCTGAGCAACGGGCGGGTCATATCGGTAACAGCTCCGGTGGGTGGACCCGCGAAGCCCGGTGAGCTGCATTGGTAGCGTGAGCACCGGGCTGTGGGTCCGCTGGTCGTGGCGAGACCTGCGCAAGCGGGTCACGCAGGTAGCTGCCATCGCCGTCATCGTCGCCCTGGGAGCGGGCATCTACGCTGGCCTGGCCAGCACCTCGGCATGGAGACGCCAGTCGCTCGACCTCACGTTCGCCCGGCTTGCAGCCCACGACCTGGAGGTCACCACCGCGGCTGGTCTGGGGCTGCCGTCCGCCAAGCTCCTCGGGGCGGTTCAGTCGGCCGGAGGCAATCAGCTCACGGCCGCTGAAGGACGGTTCGTCGTCGATCTGCCCGTCCGAGCGGGCGGGCAGGGTCAGATCCCCGCCGCGGGCGTCATCGTAGGGGTGGACCTGGCGCGTGGTGTCGAGGTCGACCGGTGGAAGGTGACAGCCGGGCGCTCGCTCGGGTCACAGGACGCGAGCGGGTCGTCCGTGCTGCTCGACGAGCACTTCGCAGCCCAGCATCACCTCCCCCCCTCGGGAAGCCTCACCATCGGGGGCTTGACGGTCGCCTACGTGGGGACCGTCCTCGAGCCCGAGTACTTGAACCTCACCTCGATCCTCGGCGCGACTATCCAGGGCGCGGCGACGAGGGCGGTCATCTTCGCTCCGATCACCCTCGTGCAGCGCTTGGGCGGCGCGCCGGGAGAGATCAACGACGTGGTGGCGCTGACCCGGCACGGCAGCGATCCCCGCCAGGTGGCCAGATCCCTCACCAGCGCCCTCAACGCAACGTTGCAGGACGTCGCCACCACCGTGACGGTCCGTCGGGACGCTCCGGCGACCCGGGCCTTGTACGACGAGATCACCAGCGAGCAGAGGATCTTCGACGTGTTCGCCCTCCTGGTGCTGGGCGGGGCGGGCTTCGCCGCCTTCAACCTGACTCGCCGGGTGGTGGAGTCTCAGAGGCGGGACATCGGTATCGCGATGTCCCTGGGGGTCCCGACGCGCCAGATCACGATCCGCCCCCTGGCACTGGCTGCGGAGGTGGCGATCGCGGGCACGGTCCTCGGTGTCGTCGCCGGTTGGTTGATAGGCGCGTGGGTGCTGGCGATCATCAAGACGCGCTTCCCCCTGCCGTTCTGGCAGACGCCTTGGCAAGGCCACCTGTTCGTCGTGGCCGCGGCACTCGGGCTCGCCATCCCACTGGCGGGCAGCTTCTACCCGGTCTGGCGGGCGGTCCGGGTCACACCAACCTATGCACTGCTGCCTCCGCATCTTCGGGGCGGACGGCACCGACTTGCTGCGCTGCTTCGCCGGCTGCGGCTACCGGGCACGACTCTGGCCCAGGCGCCGTTGCGTCGTATCACCGTCGCTCCCACTCGATCGGTCATGACGGTGCTCGCCGTAGGCGTGATCCTCGCGCCGCTCCTGGCCGCCCTCGGTGCAACCGACTCGACCCGCGCCACCCTCGATGCCGGAACCAGGACGCTTTCGGGGGTGCGCGGCGACCGACTGCTCGTCGACCTGGCTGGCTACCAGCCGGCGCACTCGGTCACGGTTACGTCCATCACCGGCTCTCCCCTAGTCCGACAGAGCGCACTCGGGTTCAACACCGGGGGATACCTCTTGCGAGGCAACACCACCGTCGAGGTGTCGATCAGCATGGTGGACCTGTCGGACCCTCTGGCCGTCCCGAGTGATGTAGCCGCCCGACGACTCGCGCCGGGTGGGATCGTCATCTCGGCCAAGGCGGCCTCGGATCTTGGTGTCGGCACCGGCCGCACCGTCGAGCTGCGCCATCCGCTGCGTCAGGGCACCGGCTACCGCTTCGTCGACACCGCGGTGCCGGTGCGCGCCGTCATCTCCAGTCCGTATCGCTTCATCGCATACATGGACTTGAAGGACGAGAAGATGATGGGGCTGCAGGACATAGTCAACGTCGCCACCCTCGTGCCGCGGCCCGGTGTCTCAATGGACGAGTTGCAGCGGTTCACCTCGTCGCTTCCCGGGGTCGCGTCCGCCCTCGCCGCGAGTTCCCTGTTGGGGACCATGCGCGACACCCTTTCTATCGTCACCGAACTGTTCGTGATCCTGCAGATCGTCATCGGCGTATTGGCCTTCCTGGTCGCGTACAACAGCAGCAAGGTCGGAAGCGACGAACGGGCCCGTGAGCACGCCACCATGATGGCCTTCGGTATCGGCGTACCCCGTGTGGTGTTCGTCGGGGTCATCGAGAGCTTGCTCCTCGGACTGGCCGGCACAGCGGTCGGGCTGGGCCTGGGTCTCGCCGTCCTGCAATGGATCCTCGACCTCGTCTTCCCCGCGGCCGTGCCCCAACTCGCTGTCCTGCGGTCGGTCACCACCTCCTCCTTCGTCGTGACCGCCCTGATAGGAGTGGCTGCGACGTCGACCGCGCCTACCCTGGTGGCCCGCAGGCTCCGCCGGATGAACCTGCCCGGCACACTGCGCTACGTCGAGTGAGCCGATCCGCCCGGCCGACGTGCCCTCTGCCTCTCCGAGCTGGCCTCGTCAACCGCTCTCAACGTGGCTACCGCGACACCGCGACCTGCGGTTTCCGGTGGAGCTGACGGGAATCGAACCCGTGGCCTACGCCATGCCATGGCGCCGCTCTACCAACTGAGCTACAGCCCCGTGGGGACTGTCACTCTAGCATCACGGGTCATTGTCTCAGCCCGTCCGTAGGGTACGCGCATGCACGAAATGCCGTCTGAGGTGGGGGCGAGAGCAGAACTCGAAGTGACGCACGCGCTCCTTCGGGCGGGCTGGCAGGTATACCTCCCGGTCTTCTGCGCCCATTCGCGCGTTGACCTGGTAGCCCTGCGTCCTGACGAAACCATGAGGGTGCAATGTAAGACCGCACGTCTCCTCGGCAGCACCCTCTTCTTCCGCACCTGCAGTAACACCAAGAACATTCCCCGCAGCTATCACGGTGAGGTGGATGCATTCGGCGTTTACTCCCCCGATCTCGAATCTGCGTACCTGGTCCCACTGGAGGGTCTCGCCCACAGCGGCTGCTCCCTCCGGCTAGGCCCGCCAGCAAACAACCAGGCCAAGGGGATCCGGTTCGCGGCCGAGTACCTGCTCCCGAACGCCGTGAAAGTTGCCGCCGGCGGCGGGCCACGTAACCCACGGGAGCCGACAAGCGCTCACAAGTAGCCTGGGGCCTATGGCAGAGCAGTACGACCCCCAGGCCATCGAGGCCAAATGGCAGCGCCGCTGGGAGGAGCAGGGCGCGTACCAGGTCGACAACGACGACCCCCGCCCGTCCCAGTACGTCCTCTGCATGTACCCCTACCCGAGCGGGCCCGCCCACCAGGGGCACGTGCGCAACTACACATTCGGCGATCTCCTGGTCCGGCAGCGCACCATGCAGGGCAAGGCGGTCCTGAGCCCCCTCGGATTCGACAGCTTCGGCCTGCCCGCCGAGAACGCGGCGCTCAAGACCGGCGTCCACCCGCGCACGTTCACCGACGCCCGCATCGAGGAGCTCAAGTCGAGCCTCAAGCGTCTCGGCGCCTCCTACGACTGGCGGCGCGAGATCCGCTCGCACGACCCGCTGTACATGCGGTGGAACCAGGTCATATTCCAGAGGTTCCTCGACTCCGGCCTCGCATACCGCAAGAACGCCCCGGTCAACTGGTGCCCCGGCTGCCAGACCGTCCTGGCCAACGAGCAGGTCCTCCCCGACGGCACCTGCGAACGCAGTGGCGACCCGGTGGAGAAGCGGGATCTGGAGCAATGGTTCTTCCGCATCACCCGTTACGCCGACGACCTGCTCGACGCTCTCGATGGTCTCGACTGGCCCGAGCGGGTCAAGACCATGCAGCGCAACTGGATCGGGCGCTCCGAAGGAGCCGAGTTCGACCTGCCGGTGGACGGCCGCGACGACCTGGACCCGATAAGGGTCTTCACGACGCGACCGGACACCTCGTTTGGCATGACCTTCGTGGTCCTGGCGCCGGAGCACCCACTGGTCGCCCGGATCGTCGCTCCCGAGGGGAGAGCCGAGGTCGACGCGTTCGTCGAGCGCGTCCGCAACGAGTCAGACATCGAGCGCCAGTCGAGCGAGGGATCACTCGAGAAGCGCGGCGTCTTCACCGGCGCGCACGCCATCAACCCGTTCAACCAGCGCCGTGTGCCCATCTACCTCGCGGACTACGTCCTGATGACCTACGGCACCGGCGCCATCATGGCGGTGCCGGCGGAGGACCAGCGCGACTGGGATTTCGCAACGGCGTACGGGATCGACATCATCCGCACCGTGCAACCGCCGGCGGGCTGGGACGGCGAGGCCTACACGGGCGAGGGACCGCGCATCAACAGCGAATGGCTCAACGGGATCGTCGATACGTCCGAGGCGAAGTCCAAAGCAATCGAATGGCTGGAGTCGCAGGGCGCCGGCGAGAGGATGGTCAACTACCGCCTGCGCGATTGGCTGCTGTCGCGCCAGCGCTACTGGGGCTGCCCGATACCGGTGATCCACTGCCCCAACGACGGGATCGTCAAGGTGCCCGAAGACGAACTGCCGGTGCTGCTCCCCGACGACGTCGAGTTCCGGCCCACCGGCGAGTCACCGCTTCGCTACCACGAAGGCTTCCTGCGCACGACCTGCCCGAAGTGCGGGGGTCCGGCAGAGCGCGAGACCGACACCATGGACACGTTCGTCGACTCGTCGTGGTACTTCCTGCGCTTCTGCAACCCATGGGACGAGACGCAGCCCATCGACTCCGCGGCGGCGGAGCGCTGGATGCCGGTCGACCAGTACATCGGCGGCATCGAGCACGCGATCCTCCACCTGCTCTACGCCCGCTTCTACACACGGGCGCTCGCGGACGTCGGTCTCGCGCCGAAAGGCCTTCGCGAGCCGTTCGACCGCCTGTTCACGCAGGGCATGATCACGATGGACGGCTCGAAGATGTCGAAGTCCAAGGGCAACCTCGTCGCGCCCGAGCGCTACTTCGAGAGCGTGGGTGCCGACTCGCTGCGTCTCTTCCACCTGTTCGTCGGCCCGCCCGGGGACGACTTCGACTGGGGTGAGCAGACCGACCAGATGATCGAGGGTTGCCACCGGTTCCTGGGCCGGTTGTGGCGCATCGCACTCGGCTCGCTCGACTCCGCGAACATCGTCGACCGCGAGCCGGCGGAAGCCGACGTCAGTCTGGAAAAAGAGACGCACCGGTTGATCGACAGGGTCAGCTCCGACTACGAGCGCTGGTCCTACAACACAGCGGTCGCCGCGGCGATGGAGTTCCTCAACGCCGTCTACAGGGCGGTGCAGAGCAGCGAAGGTGTAGCCCGATCGACGCTGGACTTCGCTGTCGATTCGTTGCTCCTGCTGCTGGCGCCGATGGCCCCCCACATAACCGCCGAGCTGTGGGAACGCCGGCGGGGCCCAGGCGGATCGGTCCACGGCCAACCGTGGCCCGTTGCCGACCTCGCGCTCGTGGCGGTCGACACCGTGACGATGATCGTGCAGATCAACGGCAAGCTCGCCGACCGCATCGATGTCGACGCCTCCATCAGCGAACAGGACGCGGTCGCGACGGCGCTCGCCTCCTCCCGTGTCGTCGACCGCCTGGCCGGCAAGAACCCGCGCAAGGTGATCGCACGGCCCCCACGGCTGGTGAACCTGGTCGTCTAAGCGGCGCCCGTCCGGCGCGACGAACGATCGAGCTACGGGACCACGAGCCAACCGCAGTTAGGATCGGAGTGTGACGAACACGGGAGGCGGCTGGGCGTGAACGGCGGCGGGCTCTTCGTCGCGGTCTTCCTCGCGTGCGCGGTCGAAGCGGTGGAGGCGACGACCATCGTCCTGGCTGCGGGCACGGCCCGGGACTGGCGTTCGGCGACCGCCGGAACGGCGAGCGCGTTGGCGGTCCTCGGCGGTCTGATCGCCGTGCTCGGACCGGCGCTTTCGCACGTACCGCTACGAGGCCTGCGCCTGGTGGTCGGTGGTCTCCTGCTCGTCTTCGGTCTGCAATGGCTCCGCAAGGCGATTCTGCGCGCGAGCGGCCATAAAGCCATGCACGACGAGAGCCTGATCTTCGAGAGGGAGCTGGCCGCTGCCCGCGCCGCAGCCACCGACCGCAGGTTCGCGGTACCCGACTGGTACGCGTTCACCCTCTCGTTCAAGGGCGTCCTCCTGGAAGGGCTCGAGGTCGTGTTCATCGCGCTCACATTCGGCAGCAACCAGCACGACATCCCGCTCGCCGCCCTTGCCGCATCGGCGGCCGTCGTCGTGGTCGCCGGCGCCGGCGTGGCCGTTCGGGCACCGCTTTCGCGGGTGCCCGAGAACACCATGAAGTTCGTGGTCGGGGTCATGCTCACCGCGTTCGGCACATTCTGGGGGGCGGAAGGGGCCGGCGCCCGTTGGCCGGGTTCGGACGCCGCGCTGCTCGCCCTTGTGCCCTGCGTTGCAGCCTTCGGTTTGGTCCTCACACGGGTCTTGAGCAGCTCGGAACGTGAGCTTTCGGGTTCGGTGACCAGTTGATCGCGGCAGTCGTCTCCCGGTTGAGGGCGTTTGTGGCGTTCTGGTACGACTTCGTCGTCGGCGACGACTGGCGGGTCGCGCTCGGTGTGGCCGCCGGGCTCGCGGTGACCTATCTCGCCAGCCGGGGCCCGGTGAACGCCTGGTGGATCATGCCGGTGTTGGTGGTGGTGCTCCTGGGTTGGAGCCTTCGTCGGGCTGTCCGCCGACCCTGACCCGACAACGGATTCTTGCCTAAGCTCCGCCAGATGAAAATCGACGGGGGGATCCGCTCGGCTCTCGACCACGCAGCCAGCGACGCCAAGAAGGCCGAGGACGCCGGGTACGACGCGGTGTGGGCGGCGGAGACGTCACGGGATCCGTTCCTCCCGCTGCTGCTGGCCGCCGAGCACACCGAGCACATCGGGGTGGGAACGGCGATCACCGTCGCGTTCGCCCGCAGCCCGATGACGCTCGCCAGCACCGCGTGGGACCTGAACGGCTTCTCGAAGGGCCGCCTCAACCTCGGCCTCGGGTCGCAGATCAAGGCGCACATCGAGAAGCGCTTCTCGATGCCGTGGTCCCATCCCGCGCCGCGGATGCGCGAGTTCATCAGCGCGATGCGAGCTATCTGGGACTGCTGGCAGAATGGCACCAAGCTCGACTTCCGGGGCGACTTCTACACGCACACGCTGATGACACCGTTCTTCAACCCGGGGCCGAGCGAGTACGGAGCCCCGAAGGTGTTCCTTGCGGCCGTGGGCGAGGGGATGACGAAGGTCGCCGGCGAGGTGGCCGACGGCATGCTGGTGCACGGGTTCACCACGGAGCGGTACCTCAGGGAGAGGACCGTCCCTGCGGTGATGGAAGGGCTGCGCGTCTCAGGGCGGTCGAGGTCCGATTTCCAGCTGTCCTACCCCGCGTTCGTGGTCAGCGGCGATACCGACGAGCAGATGGAAGCGGCCGCCACGGGCACCCGCCGGCAGATCGCCTTCTACGGCTCCACACCCGCCTACCGCCCCGTCCTCGAGCTTCACGGCTGGGGTGACCTGCAACCCGAGCTCAACACGCTTTCCAAGCGCGGCGAGTGGGAGCAGATGGGCAGGCTGATCGACGACGAGGTCCTCAACGCGTTCGCCGTCGTGGGCACGCCGGGCGAGGTGCCAGGACTGCTGCAGAAACGTTTCGGCGATGTCGTCGACCGGCTGAACTTCTACACGCCCTACGAGGGCGCGGCCGTCTCCACGCTCCCCAAGGTCATGGCCGCGCTGAAGGACCCGTCGCAGAGAGACCAGTAGTCACTGCTGCCCGCGCAGAAAACGCTCCAGTTCCGCGGCCAGCTCGTCCCCTGTCGGGAGGTCGCCGAAGTTGGTAGCGGACGCTCCCTGCTCTTCGTCGTACTGCGCCTCCAGCTGCCTGACAAGCGCGGAGTGCTCCTCGCTCCCCGCCAGGAGCTGGTCGATCTGCTGGTGCGTCGCGGCTGCGGCCGACTGCAACGTCGACACGTCCACCTCTATCCCCGCCAGCTGAGCGAGCCCTCCGAGCAGGGCAGCAGAAGCACCCGGGTAGGGCATCGCCGCCGCGTAGTGGGGCACCCGCGCCCACAGGCCGACGGCGGGAATTCCCGACTCCCCGAACGCCATCTCCAGCGCCCCCTGCACCCCGGAAGGGACGTCGATGCCGGCGGGCAGGAATCCGACCTGGGCCGCCAGCTCCCCGTCGGTCGAGGTGCCGACGAGGCGGATCGGCCGGGTGTGGGGGACGGGCGCCGGGAATGCCCCCAAGCCGAGGGCCAGCTCGACATGCAGGCGCGACGCCAGAGCGACAGTCTCGGCGATGAAGGCGTGCCAGCGCATGTCAGGTTCCGGCCCGGTGAGGATCAGGACGCTCCGTCCGGTTCGGTTGGTGGCCGCTTCGAGGCGGATCTCGGGCCAGCGCATCTCGGTGTCGACACCGTTGACGATGCGCAGCGTCGGCCGCCGAGCCCGGAAGTCGACCAGCTCGTCGGAGTCGAAGGTGGCGATCAGCTGGTGGGGCATCGACGCCAGCAGGTGGGCGACCGCGGTGGCCGAACCGACGCCGGCATCGATCCAACCTTCCATGCCGACCACGAGCACCGGCCTTTCGAGTTCGGGCCAGGCGTGGATCGTCGCGAGCTCGCTCACAGCACCATCCTTGTCACGCGCCGAGGTTTACCGTCGCCGCTCGTGCCTGCTGGCCGAGCCAGACGATGCTGTCGATATACCCGCTGAAATCGAAGCCGTCGTTGCCCATGGCGCCCCCCACGTACCTCGCGTACACGCCTTCGAGGATGCAGGCGAGCTTCCAGTAGGCGAACGCGATGTAGAAGTCGACCTCCGAGACGTCCCGCCCGCTGGCAGCGGAGTAGCGCTTCCTGACCTCGTCGCGGGTGATGAACCCGGGCGCGGTGGTGGGCGAGGCACCCAGCGCTGAGCGCTCTCCCGGTTCGGGCCAGTACACGAGGAGCTGGCCGACGTCCGCCAGCGGGTCGCCGAGGGTGCACAGCTCCCAGTCGAGCACCGCGACCACGTCGCCGGCGGGGGTGACGATGCAGTTGTCGAGGCGGTAGTCGCCGTGCACGATCGCCGCGGGCCCCTGCTCAGGAATGCGGGCGCTGAGGAAGTCGTGCACCTCTGCGACGTCGGGGAGGATCGTTCCGCCACGTGACTCGTTGGCAGCCTGGTAGTTCGCGTACCACCGCTTCAGCTGCCGTGCGATGTAGCCCTCCGTGCGCCCCAGGCCGCCGAGCCCGACCGCCGCCGGGTCGACGGCGTGGATCTGCGCCAGGGTGTCCACGAGCGACTCGCCGACCCGCCGGCGGGCTTCGACGGTCAGCTGCTGCTCGACGATCTCGGAGGTCCTGGCGATGATCCCGTCGACGAATCCCATCACGTAGAAAGGCGCGCCGTTGACGGCTTCGTCCTCGCACAGCCCGAGAGCGGGGGGTGCCGGGATGCCGGCAGGGCCGAGCGCGGAGATGATCCGGTATTCCCGCTTCATGTCGTGCGCCGTCGGCAGGAGGTGCCCGGTCGGTGGCCTGCGCAGCACGTAATGGTGGTCGAGCGCGTCGGTGACCTCGAAGGTGAGGTTGGATCGCCCTCCCGCGACCAGGGTGAAGTGGAGGGGGGGTTCGGCGCCGGGAATGTTGTCCTGGAACCAGGCGCTCACCTTGCCTGTGTCGATGCCTGGCGGAGTGTCGATATCGGGCGGGGTGTCGGTACCCTCGTTCATGTCCTGCAACCTACCTGGGCAGGGCGAGCCCCACAGTTTCCGGAAAAGGACCCGAGCGCCATGGACGTGACAGACGACACCTTCGAGACCGATGTGCTGGACCGGTCGCAGTCGGCGACCGTGGTGGTGGACCTGTGGGCGTCGTGGTGCGGGCCCTGCCGGGTGCTGGGCCCGATGCTCGAGAAGGTGGTCGGCGAGACGCCGGGCGTCGATCTGGTGAAGATCGACGTCGACGCCAACCCCCGTTCTGCGGCGACGTTCCAGGTGCAGTCGATCCCGGCGGTGTACGCCATCCGCGACCGCAAGGTCGTGGACAGCTTCGTCGGCGCTCTGCCCGAGCCGGCGCTGCGCCAGTGGATCGCCGGCCTCAACCCACCGCCCTCCGAGGTCGACCGCCTGGTCGCCGCCGGCGACGAAGCGTCGCTTCGGCGTGCGCTGGAGCTCGAGCCCGCGAACCAGAAGGCCGTCCTCGCTCTCGCGTCGCTGCTGGTCGCCGGCGGCAACGCCGGCGAGTCGCAGAGGGAGGAGGCTCTCGCGCTGCTCGCCCGGTTGCCCGAGAGCGCCGAGACCCGCCACCTCGCTGCGCAGGCGAGGCTCGGATCCGAAGCCCGGGGGATCGCGGACGACGGGGTCGAGGCGAAGCTGGACGAGCTCCTCCAGCGCGTGAACGGCGACGACGCCGCCCGCCAGGAGTTCGTGGACCTGCTCGAGGTGCTCGGACCCGACGATCCCCGCACGGCCACCTACCGCAAGGCCCTGACCGCGCGGCTCTTCTAAGAGGTTCGCTAGCGTCCGGTCCCGTGCTGCTCGAGCTCGGCGACCGGAAGTACGACCTCACGGCGCGGTCGTTGGTCATGGGCATCCTCAACCGGACTCCCGACTCCTTCTACGACCGCGGCGAGTACTGGGACCTCGACGCGTTCTACCGTCGAGCAGATCGGTTGGTCGCCGACGGCGCCGACATCCTCGATGTCGGCGGGGTCAAAGCGGGCCCTGGGCCCGAGGTCGGTGAGGCGGAGGAGATGGACCGGGTGACACCGGCCATCGCAGCTCTGCACGAGCGCTTCGACGTGCCCCTTTCGGTCGACACGTGGCGCGCGTCTGTCGCCGGGGAGGCGTACCGCAGCGGCGCGGTACTGGGCAACGACATCTCCGGTTTCGGCGACCCCCAATACCTGCCTGTCGCGTCGGCAGCAGGGGCGGCCGTCGTCGCCACCCACATCCGCCTCCAGCCCAGGGTCGCCGACCCCGAACCACACTACGACGACGTGGTGAAGGACGTCGCGGCATTTCTCGTGGAACGGGCCCAACGGGCCCGGGCCGCCGGGATCCCAGACTCGCGTATCGTCCTCGACGCCGGCCTCGACCTCGGGAAGACCGCGTCGCAGTCCCTCGAACTCCTGCGCGCATCCGACCGCCTCGCTTCACTGGGATGGCCCCTGCTTTTGTCCGCGTCCAACAAGACGTTCCTGGGAGCAGTCTTCGGGCTCGAGATCGGGGAGCGACGGGAGGCCACGATCGCCGCGCACTCGCTCGGAGTCAGTCTCGGTTGCCGCATCCTGCGTGCTCACGACGTGCGCGCCGCGCGACGCGTCTGCGACGCGCTCGCAGCGGTGATGGAAGCCAAGTGAGTCCGGCGCCGTGAACGAGTTCCCCGTCGTGCTCGTCGACGGCGACGACCCGACCCTGGTGAGCGAAGCGCTCGCCAAGGTCCTCGACGATCTTGTCGGCCCTGCGGAGCGTGGTCTGGTGGTCGAGGACTACCGCGACGAGGGCGTCGACCTGGCGGCGGTCGCCGACAGCTGCGCCACACCCCCGTTCCTCACTGAGCGCCGGGTTGTCGTGCTGCGCGAGGCGGGACGGTTCCTGACCGAGGAGGTGGCCCCGCTGCTGGCCTACCTCGAGGACCCACTACCCACGACGGTGCTCGTGATCGGCGCCGGCGAGGGGGCGATCGCCCCGAAGCTGGTGGCCGCGGTCAAGGCCAAGGGTCACGTGGTCTCGACGAAGGTGTCGCAGCGCGAGTTGGCCGACTGGGTCCGGTCGAGGCTGCGCTCGGCACCGGTCAAGCTCGACGCCGAGGCGGAGAAGGCGGTCCGCGACCATTTCGGTGAGGACGTGAGCCGCTTGGGCTCCCTGCTGGAGGTGCTGGCGGCCGCGTACGGCGAGGGCGCCCACCTCGGCGCCGCGGATCTGGAGCCCTACCTCGGCGAGGCCGGGTCGGTTGCGCCGTGGGACTTCACCGTCGCGATCGACACGGGTCGCACCGAGGACGCGCTCGCGTACCTGCACCGCCTCCTGGGCGCCGGCGACCGGCACCCCTTGCAGGTGCTGGCCGTGCTGCACCGCCACGTCCAAGGGCTGCTGAGGATCGACGACCCGTCGATACGAACCGAAGCCCAAGCCGCCGAGGCGATGGGGATCGCCAAAGGGCGGAGCACCTATCCGGCGAAGAAGGCGCTCGCGGCGGCCCAGCGATGGGGCTCCGCTGGCATTGCCGACGCGATCGGGTTGCTCGCGCAGGCCGACATCGACTTGAAAGGCGCAACGGGCCTCCCTGCCGAGGCGGTCCTCGAGGTGCTCGTCGCGCGGCTCTGCTTCCGCGCCCGGGCACGCGGCGGCGGGTCGGCCGAGCGCCGCGGGGCGCTCAGCTCGGGGCGCTGAAGCTCCGTGCAGCTATCGGGACTCGACTACCTTGCCGTCGCCGGCGCTTCGCTCGCCGCGGGCATGGTGAACGCGCTGGCGGGCGGGGGGACGCTGATCTCGTTTCCGACGCTGGTCGGCATCGGGGTGCCGGCGGTGCCGGCGAACGTGACCAACACCGTCGCCCTGTTGCCTGGGTACCTCGGCGGGAGCTGGGCGCAGCGCGACGACCTGCGCCCGCAGCTCGGAGACGCCCGGGTCCTGGCGGCGACCGGGGCCGTCGGCGGGCTCGCCGGTTCCGTGCTCCTCGTGATGATCCCGCCGCAGGCGTTCAGGCTGGCGGTCCCGTATCTGATCGTGGCGTCATGCCTGCTGCTGCTGGGCCAGGAGCGCGCCCGCAGCTTCGTAGGCGTCGCCGCGCCCGCTCCCGGTTCGCCCGGGGCGGGGGTGGGCCAATCGGGGACAGATCAGCCGGGCGTGGATCCGCCGGGGGTGGGCGCGGACACGGACGCGGGGGCAGTCGCATCCGCGCAACCCGCGCCCACCCGTCCTGGGGCCCCTGGTCTGCACCCGGCCCTGGCGATCTCAGTGTTCGCGGCGGCAGTCTACGGGGGGTTCTTCGGCGCGGGGCTCGGAATCGTGCTTTTGGCCGTCCTGGGGCTGTTCCACGCCGGCCCGCTGGCGCGGGTGAACGCCCTGAAGCAGGCGCTGTCGTTTGTGATCAACGTCGTGGCGGCCGTGTTCTTCGCCTTCTCGGGGCACGTGCGCTGGCAACTGGTCCCTGTGATGGCGGCCGCCAGCATCCTCGGCGGTTTCGCCGGCGGCCGGCTGGCCGGGCGGATCAGCGGCGACATGTTGCGCAAACTCGTCGTCGTGGCGGGACTGGGGGCGGCCGCGGCGCTCTGGGCGGCCTAGCCGTCTCGGTGAAGTCGAGCGGGGGGTGGCGTCAGGACTCGCCGGCGCCGGTTCCGGTCAGCGAGTTGATGCGCCGGACCAGCTTCGCCTTGCGGTTGGAGGCCTGGTTCTTGTGGATGATCCCGCGAGCGGCGGCCTTGTCGAGCCGCTTCACGGCCACGCGCAGATCCTCGGCCGTGGTGTCGCTGCCGGCTGCAGCCGAGGCGACGGCCGTCTTGATGCGGGTCTTGACCTCCGATTTGGCCGCCTTGTTGCGGACACGGGCCTTCTCGTTGGTCAGGTTGCGCTTGATCTGGCTCTTTATGTTGGCCACAGGGAATACCTACTCACTGGTCTCTGGCCCACTCGACTGGGGAACCCGGAGATGCTAGCAGACAGCCCTCTAGAGCTGATCTCCAGGTATCACCCTCGCCGGTATGCCGACCGCCGTGGCGCCGGCGGGCACGTCACAGACCACCACGGCGTTGGCGCCGATGCGTGCCTTGTCGCCCACGGTAACCGCCCCGAGGATCTTCGCGCCGGCCCCGATGAACACGTCGTCGCCGATGATGGGACGGCGGTCGCCGCGGTAGTCCCAGCCGATCGTCACTCCTTGGTGCACCTGGCAGTTGGCGCCGATCCGCTCCGCGGACAGGATCGTGCACTGGCCGTGCGAGACGAAAAGCCCCGGCCCGATCTCGGTCCCGCTCAGGTCGAGCCCCGGCACCGTCCGCCACAGGTGCACCGCCACGCGCGCCGCGAGCGCGCCCAGCGGGTTTCCCGAAGCCAGGCGGTGGTAGTAGACGGCGCGGAACTCCGGGAACGCGTAGAGCAGCCGGGCCAGCATCCGCGACCTGTCGTCGACCCACAGGAGGTCCGCCCAACGCTGCACGTCCGCGTCGATCGTGGCCTTCTGGTCGGTGAGGCGATAGGTCCACAGCAGCGGGTACACCGCGAGTGATCGCACGCCTTCGATCTGCACCAGCAGCCACGCTGCTGCGCGCTCAATCCCGTTCAGGATACGCCTCGGAGAATGCCCGGGCCGCGGTAGCGATGACCGCCACCGCCGGCTCGACCCCGATGACGGTCGGGTCGAGGATCATGTGGTACAGCGCAGGATCCGCCGGGTCGACGTGGTAGAGCCGCTTTACGAACAGTGTCCGGGCGCGGTCCGTCTCAGACTGGCGCTTCCTCGCGTGCTCAACGCTCAGCTTCTCGAACGGCGCCGCCCAGTTGACCCGGCGCTCGACCGGGCCGTCCAGGCGGACGTGGAACGTGCGGGGACGTTGGCGCAGCGCAATCGCACCCGCGCGCCCCAGGATCACAGCAGGGTCTCCGTGGGCCACCCCGTGCAGTCCCGCCTCGGCGTTGGCCCGGATCGTGTCGTCGTCGTCGACGATCGGCTCAGGGGCCAGCATCGCGCCGACACTGGCAGCGCGTGCGAAGTAGCTCAGAAAGCGACCCGCCGGCGTTATCTCACGCTCTCCTTCCCCGAGTCCCTCACCGGACTTGGCAGCGTCCCTGGCCTCTTGACGTGCGGCGTCCTGAGACAGGTCGGCGCTGATCAGCCGGTCGATGAACGGCACGCCCAACTCTTCCGCCAAGCGCGGCGCGATGACGCTTCCGCCGGACCCGTAGGTGGCGGATACGGTCACCGCCAGCCGGAAGCCGGATGCCGTCATGCCGCAAACCCTAGATGCTCCGGCCGGTTGCCCGCCTTTGCGCCACACTGTTCTTTGGCCCGCGGCCGCCCGCAGCCGCCACGGGCCCGTCTTTCCCCCGAGAATCCCCCTGAAGAAACAGTGAACCTCGACCGCATACGAAACCTCTCCATCGTCGCCCACGTCGACCACGGCAAGTCCACGCTCTCCGACCGGATCCTCGAGCTGACCGGTGCCGTCGACGCCCGCGACATGCGGGAGCAGTACCTCGACTCGATGGACATCGAGCGTGAGCGCGGCATCACGATCAAGGCGCAGAACGTCCGGGTCCACTGGAAGGGTCACACCATCCACCTGATCGACACGCCCGGCCACGTCGACTTCGGCTACGAGGTCAGCCGCAGTCTCGCTGCGTGCGAGGGCGTGGTGCTGCTCGTGGACGCCGCGCAGGGCATCGAGGCTCAGACGCTCGCCAACGCGTACCAGGCACTCGAGCACGACAAGGAGATCGTCGCCGCGCTCAACAAGATCGACCTTCCCGCTGCCGACCCCGACCGCTACGCCGCGGAGATCGAGCGCGTGCTCGGGGTCCCGGCCGGGGAGATCCTTCGTCTGTCCGCGAAGACCGGCGAAGGGGTACCCGAGCTTCTCGACGCGATCTGTGAACGCATCCCCGCGCCGCACGGCGACGCCGACGCGCCGCTGCAAGGCCTCATCTTCGACTCCTACTACGACCAGTACCGCGGTGTCGTGAGCGCGGTGAGGGTGGTCAATGGCAGCCTCGTATCGGGAGCGCGACTGCGCTTCATGCAGACCGGGCGAACCCACGACGTCGAGGAGATCGGCGTCCGCACGCCCCTAAACGTCCCGGTCGCCGTGCTCGGACCGGGTGAGGTCGGCTACCTGATCGCCGGCATCAAGGACGTCGGCGAGGCGCGAAGCGGCGAGACGATCACACTCGCAAACCGGCCCGCAGCCGAGCCGCTCGCCGGCTACAAGGACCCCAAGCCGATGGTCTTCTGCGGTCTCTACCCGATCGAGGGCGACGACTTCTCGGACCTTCGAGAGGCGCTCGAGAAGCTGAGGCTCAACGACGCCTCCTTCACCTACGAACCAGAAACGTCCGGCGCGCTGGGCTTCGGCTTCAGGTGCGGGTTCCTCGGCCTGCTGCACATGGAGATCGTCCGCGAGCGCCTCGAGCGCGAGTTCGATCTGTCCCTCATCGCGACGGCACCCAGTGTCGAGTACAGGGCGCACCTCACCGATGGGACGGTCGTCGAGGTCCACAATCCTTCCGAGATGCCCGAGGCGCAGCGGCTCGAGTGGATCGAGGAGCCTTACCTGACCGCGACGATCCTCAGCCCGACCGACTACACCGGGACCCTCATGGACCTCTGCCAGACCAGGCGCGGCGAGATGACAAGGATGGAGTACCTCTCGCCGGAGCGCCTCGAGCTCGTCTACCGCATCCCGCTGGCCGAGGTAGTGATCGACTTCTTCGACGCGCTCAAGAGCCGCACGAAGGGCTATGCCAGCCTCGACTACGAACCGGCGGGATGGGACCGCGCAGACCTGGTGAAGATCGACGTCCTCCTCAATGCCGTGCCAGTCGACGCGTTCAGCGCGATCGTCCACAAGAGCTCCGCGCAGGACTACGGGAGGAAGATGACCGAGAGATTGCGCGAGCTGATTCCCCGCCAGATGTTCGACGTGCCCATCCAGGCCGCGATAGGCGGGCGGATCATCGCGAGGGAGACGGTCAAGGCGAAGCGCAAGGACGTGCTCGCCAAGTGCTACGGCGGCGACATCACCCGCAAGCGCAAGCTCCTGGAGAAGCAGAAGGAAGGCAAGAAGAGGATGAAGAACATCGGGAGGGTGGAGGTGCCCCAGGAGGCGTTCATCCAGGCCCTCCGCCTCGAGGAGTAGCCGGCCTCACGGCCTGAGTGTGTGACCGGCCTCACGGCCTGAATCTGACCCGGCCTGCCGCGTCGAGCTTCTCCATCTGTTCGGGGCTGAGAGCGACGGTCGCCGCTGCGCAGTTCTCCTCGAGGTGGCTCACAGACGAAGTGCCGGGGATGGGCATCATGACCGGGCTCTTGGCGAGAAGCCAGGCCAGTGATACCTGGGCCGGCGTGGCTCCGGTCCCCTTGGCTATCTCGTCGACGGGACCGCCGGGGTTGGCGAGGTCACCCGACGCGATTGGGTACCAGGGGATGAACCCGATGCCTTCCTCGGTGCAATGGGCGAGCACGTCCTCGGACGAACGGTCGGTCAGGTTGTACAGGTTCTGCACCGTCGACACGGGGACGACCTTGCGGGCGGACTCCGTCTCGGCGACCGATACCTGCGACAGCCCGACGGCGGCGACCTTTCCCTCGTGGAGCAGATCAGCGAGGAAGCCGAACTGCTCGTCCGCCGGCACCTTCGCGTCGATACGGTGCAGCTGGAACAGGTCGAGCCGCTCGGTCCCGAGCCGGCGGAGGCTCATCTCGACCTGCTGGCGCAGGTACTCGGGACGGCCGACGGCGTGCCACTGGTTCGGGCCGGTCCGGGTCAGCCCGGCCTTTGTGGCGATCACCAGGCCAGCGGGATAGGGATGGAGCGCCTCCCGGATGAGGTCCTCGCTGACGTAGGGGCCGTACGAGTCGGCGGTGTCGATGAAGTCCACGCCCAGTTCGACAGCCCGGCGAAGGACCCGGATGCACTCGGACCGATCCCGTGGCTCGCCCCAGATCCCCCGCCCGGTGAGCCGCATGGCGCCGAAGCCGAGCCGGTGGACGGTCATGCCGGCGAAACTGAAGCTGCCAGAGGCGGAGACAGGCTGGGCCGTGGCTGAACGGGTGTCGGGGCTCATAGACCTTTTATACCGGGGACCGGCCCGTCTATTCGGGCTGAGCGGTACCAAACCGCTGGCACTCGGTATCTTTGAGTGCCAACGATGCTTGACGCCAACATGCTTGATGACCGCAAGGCCGCCATCCTCCGTGCCGTGGTGGAGGAGTACATCCAGACCGCTCAGCCGGTCGGGTCTGCCGCGGTGTCGCGCATCCCGGAGCTGTCCGTCTCCTCGGCGACCGTGCGCAACGAGATGGGTGTCCTCGAGAGAGAGGGTTATCTGGCTCAGCCCCACACGAGCGCCGGCCGCATCCCGACCGACAAGGGCTACCGGTTCTTCGTCGACCACCTCGACCCGGCCGGGAGGTTGGGACCCGGGCAGACGCAGAAGGTGCGGGCCTTCTTCGCGAGCGCGCACGGGGAGCTGGAGCGGATGCTCTCCGACACCAGCCGCTTCCTGTCGGGTTTGACCGATTACGCGGCGGTCGTCGTGCGCGAGGGTGACCCGGCTCGCGTGCGGTCGGTGCAGCTGGTGAGCCTTGCTCCCCGGCTCGTGCTCGTGGTGATCGTCTTCGCGACCGGAGCAGTGGACAAGCGGACCTTGGAGCTGCTCGATTCCCGCGAGGACCCCACCGAGGATCAGATCGCCGCCGCGTCGGCGAGTCTCTCCGCCTTTCTCGAAGGCGAGGTGATCGGGGGCGGCGGGCGGATACCGCCGACGGGCGACGCTGTCGTGGACCGGCTGGCCGAGTCGGCGCGGGCGGCGCTGCAGCACGAAGAGTCGACCGGTGATGCCCACTCGCAGGTCTTCGTGGGCGGCGCGGCCCGGATGGCGGAGGCGTTCGACGCGGTCTCCACGATCCGCAAAGTGCTCGACATTCTCGAACAGCAGTACGTGCTGGTCACGGTCGTGCGCGACGTGCTCGACCGGGGCCTGTCGGTGTCGATCGGCGCCGAGCACGGCGTGCAACCGCTGGCCGATTGCTCGATCGTCGTCGCGCCCTACGAGGTGGAGGGCGAGCGCGCCGGGACCGTGGGGATCCTCGGCCCGACGCGCATGCACTACGAGCAGGCGCTGGCTGCGGTCGCCGTCGTGAGCAAACGGCTCGGCAAGGTGCTCAGCGAAGGCACCGAGGGAAGGTAGGTAGTCGGTGCCGGAGATCGGGGACCTGTACGAGCTGCTCGGAGTCAGCCGCAACGCGACGGAGGACGAGATCAAGCGCGCCTACCTGAAGCTCGCCCGCGAGCTGCACCCTGACGCGAACCCGGGTGACGTGCACGCCGAGGAGCGGTTCAAGGCGGTGAACCTCGCGTACGAGACCCTGCGCGACCCCGAACGGCGCCGGCAGTACGACATGTTCGGCATGGCCGGAGTCCGCGGGTCGGGGGCGGCCGGTACCGGCGGGGGCGACCCGTTCGCAGGGTTCGGGGGCGGCGGGATCGGAGACCTCTTCGACGCGTTCTTCGGCGGCGGCATGGGCGGCGCGGCCGGAGGCCGGGCCGCGCGGACCGGGCCGCGCAAGGGCGAGGATGCCGAGGCGACGATCCTGCTCGACTTCGCAGAAGCGGTGTTCGGGGCCCAGCGCGAGCTGACCGTCCGCTTGCCGCATACGTGCTCGACCTGCCAGGGAAGCGGCGCCCGGCCCGGCACCACCCCGATCACCTGCTCGACGTGCCAGGGCAGCGGTGAGATCCGCCGGGTCCGGCAGTCCATACTCGGTCAGATGGTCACGGCCAGCCCGTGCCACCGCTGCGGCGGCACGGGTGAGGAGATCCCGTCGCCGTGCCCGGACTGCCGGGGGGAGGGGAGGCGGCGCGAGGAGAGGTCGTTTGTGGTCGACGTGCCGGCGGGCGTCGACGAGGGCTCAACGCTGCGGCTCACGGGTCGGGGCGCCGGCGGCCTGCGCGGCGGGCCGGCGGGGGACCTTTACGCGCACGTGAGGGTGAGGCCGCATCCGGTGCTGACGCGCAGCGGCTTCGACCTGCTTGCCGTCGTGCACGTGGCCATGTCCCAGGCCGCGTTGGGCACGTCGGTCGAGTTCGAAACCCTCGACGGGGTCGAGGACGTGGTGGTGCCAGCGGGCACTCAGACCGGTCGCGAGATCAAGCTCCGCGGCCGCGGTGTGCCGCACCTGCAGGGCCGAGGTCGCGGCGACCTGATCATCACGGTCGTCGTGGACATCCCGAGCGACCTGACCAAGGAGCAGGAGGACCTGCTGCGCCAGTACGCCTCGCTCAGGGGAGAGCCGGTGTCGGCGCCCGATCCCGGCTTGATGTCCAAGCTGCGCGGCGCGTTCAAGTAAGGGGCTCCTCCGGTATGGCCGGGTATCGAGACGCCGCCCGGCGGGCGGCGGCCCACGTCGTGGTCGCTAGCCTCGACACCCTCGACTTGGACGAGGTGGACCGCCGGCATCTGGCGTCGGTCCTGCGGCTGCGCGACGGCGAGCCGGTGAGCGCCACGGACGGGTGCGGGGGCTGGAGGATGTGCCGGTTCGACACCGCGGGCGGCGGGGCGATCGTCGCCGTCGGGGACGTGGAGCGCCGCGAGCGCATGGCTCCGCGGCTGTGCGTGGCGTTCGCGCCTGTGAAGGGCGACAGGCCGGAGTGGGCGGTCCAGAAACTCACCGAGTTCGGCGTCGACCGGATCGTGTTGTTGCGAGCCGAGCGCAGCGTGGTGCGCTGGGAGGGGGACCGCGCCGGTTCGCACCTTCGACGCCTAGCGGAGGTCGCGCGCCAGGCGGTAATGCAGAGCAGGGGTCTCTGGCTGCCCTCGGTCGAGGGGGTCACCCCATTCGAGGTCGCAGCGGCGATGCCCGGAGCGGTCCTCGCCGAGCCGGGAGGAGGACCGGTCTCGCTCGACTCGCCTATGGTGCTCGTCGGACCCGAAGGAGGGTGGTCCGATGCCGAGCAAGCGTCCGCCGGTGGTCGGTCGGTGAGCCTCGGCGCCGGCGTGCTGCGAACGGAGACGGCTGCAGTCGCCGCGGGCGTGCTGCTGACGGCGCTGCGGGCCGGCGTGATCGGGTCGCGGTGACCACTACCGAAGGCTTCGGCGTGTACGTGCACGTCCCGTTCTGCACTCGGCGCTGCGACTACTGCGCGTTCGCGACGTGGACCGACCGGTTCTCCCTCGCAGGCGCGTACGTCACCGCGTGCATCTCGGAGCTGCGTCGGGCGCGTTCGTCGGAGGACCTGCCGCCGGCGACCTCGGTCTTCTTCGGGGGCGGCACCCCGTCGTTGCTGGACCCCGACGCCATTGGTTCCATCCTTTCGGAAGTGGAGCTCGCCGCCGGCGCCGAGGTGACGGTCGAGTGCAACCCGGACACCGTGGACGAGGTGAAGCTGCGGGGGTACCGGGGCGCCGGCGTCAACCGCTTGTCGTTTGGCGTCCAGTCGATGGTGCCTCACGTGCTGCGGGGTCTCGGCCGCTCCCACTCTGCCGGTGCTGTTCGCTCGGCCGTCGAAGCCGCCGCCGGCGCCGGCTTTGCCGGCGCGTACAACGTGGACCTCATCTTCGGCGCGGCGGGCGAATCCATGGCTGACTGGTCGTCGACGCTGTCGGCCGTGCTGGAGCTCGACCCGCCGCCGGCGCACGTCAGTGCCTACGCCCTGACCGTCGAGGCGGGCACACCGCTCGCTGCTGACACGTCGAGGTACCCGGACGGCGACGACCAGGCGGACAAGTACCTGCTGGCTGACTCCGTCCTGTTCGGCGCCGGCCTCCGGTGGTACGAGATCTCGAACTGGGCGGTGCCGGGGCACGAGTGCAGCCACAACCTCTTGTACTGGAGGCAGGGCCCCTACCGGGGCATCGGCTGCGCCGCGCACTCGCATCGGGTCGACCCGCGAAGCGGTGGATCACGCCGGTGGTGGAACGTGCGCACCCCCGAGCGTTACATCCGCCTTGTTTCCGAGAACGGGTCCGCCGAGGCGGCAGGCGAGGAACTCGGCGCCGAGGTGAGTGCGGTCGAGGCGCTGCAGCTGGCGCTGCGGACCCGGGAAGGCGTGCCGGCTGCGTCGTTGCCGGCCGGCACGGCGATCGATCCGGCGCTCGAAGGGTTGGTCGAGCCTGCCGGCGAGGGGATGCTGGCGCTGACGCCCAGGGGGAGGCTTCTGGCCAACGAGGTCGCCCTTCGCCTGCGCCGCGCGCCGATCGCCGGGAACTGACCGATGGCCGCCGGCCCGCCGGTGCGAACCTTCTTCAGGACGGCGGCCGGGTGGTTATGAAGCGAACCGCGACGATCAGCAGCGCGACGAAGAAGCCCGCTCCCGACAGTGCTGCGAAGACGGGGCTCACGTGCGAGCTCTGCTGGGAGGTCGTGAACGGCACCGTCGAGGGGGTGACCGGGAGGTTCCCGCCGATCGAAGGCAACGTGGTCGCCGTGGTCGTCGGCGCTGCGATGGTCGTCTTGGGGGTGGTCCTGGCTGGGGTCTGCGTGACGACCGAGGGGGTGGTCGGTGGGGCCGTCTGTGGTGGAGCCGTCGTGGCCGGCGTAGTGGGCGGCGCTGTTGTGGTGGGCGGCGCCGTGGTGGTGGGCGGCGGGCACCCACCAACACAGAAGCTGGTGGTGGTCGTGTCGTTGGGTACGGCGCCGGCTCTGCTCCCCGGCCCGGCCAGCGCGAAGCCGAGCAACAGCACCGCCGCGCCGGCGAACAGGATCGTCAGTGCTGAGAGGGCCCGGCGCAGCATGGCCAACAGTGTTGCCGAACCGGATCACTCAGGGATGGCAACCACCTCGCCGGCGAAGATCAGGTCCGGGTTCGCCGGATCCGCGAGGTTGGGTCTGTTCAACTCGATCACCCGAAGCCACAAGGCGGCCACCGCGTGCTCGTCGGGTTCGTGGCCGAGCCGGGCCGCCAGGACCGACGCGGAGATCGACCAGAGGTCGTCACCGGGTCGGACGACCCACCGCGTGGGCAGGCCCGGAGCCGGCGTGGACGCCGAGGGTGGCGGAGGCGCGGTCAGGTCCGCCGCGGGCGGTGTTGCCGTGGGTGGCGCTGTTGTGGTGGGCGGCGCCGTTGCCGTGGGTGGTGCTGCTGTGGTGCGCGGCGCCGTTGTCGTGGGTGGTGCTGCAGCCTGAACCGGAACGAGCAGCGGCGGCCTCGGCGCGTGCCCGCCAGCCGGGTGCCCGCCAGTTGCCACCCCGCACCCCGCCGCCCCGGCCATGGCCGCCCCGATTACCGACACGCCGGCGACGTTCCTGACCAGCCGTCCCAGCCCCGGTAGCCGCAGCCGCACGAGCCACGCGACCCGCCCCGTGCATCGGGCCGCGCCCGCTGCGACGCAAAGCAACAGCCAGTAACCGCCCGCAAGCAAACCGGCGGCTCTCAGCAAGGACATCGCCGACAGCACCGGGTCGTGCACTGACCACCAATGCAGAAGATCGGAGGGATGGAGCAACGGAGGCCATCCCAGCGGCCCCTGGCCGGCGATTGCGAGCAGGGACGTAACAGCGGCTGCCCCTAGCCATTGCCGCAGCAAGGTTGAATCCTGGCCGCGGCCGATCACTTGCGCCTCGGGTCGATGAGAATCGGCGCGCGACCCGAGCGTTCGACTTCGATGCGATCGCATCCGGGCGTGCCTGCCCCCGGCGAAGGAGACACCTTCAGGGTCGAGGCCAGCGGGACTGTCGCCACAAGCCGCGCCACCACCTGCTGGTGGGATCCAGGCCAGGAGTCGAAGATCCATACGTTGTCCGATGCCTTGTCGAGAACGGCGGGAGTCGAGTCGCTACTGCAGTTCCAGCGACCCAGCACGGTCGCGCCGGCGACGCCCAAGATCCGGAAACGCCCCCCGATGATCCCCGCGGTAGCGGGCAGCGCACCACATCCATCGTCTTGGCGCGGGCAAGGTGCTGGCGTTGCACCACTGTCGCGGAACCGATTCCCGGCGACACCTCGATGAGCCCCGCCGGCCCCCGCCGATCCCACGGTCGCGTACAGAACGGCCGTTGCCACGACGGCAAGAACAGCGCCCCCGATCGCGGAGCGTTTCCGCCTTGCCGGATTGCCTCGAAGCTTCGAGACGGCGACTGGAAACCGGGTCGACGGCGCGGCCGCTCCGAGTATGCGCGCGAGCGAACGAGCATCCACGGCGTTGCCGCGCCAGCCAGTGCGGCGCCTGCCGCTTGCTGCTGCTCGAAGTGCGGCGGAGACTCTCGGTCCGGGTACGTCACGGCTGGCACCGATCAGCAGGTTGGCCAGCGCGGCCACATCAGCGCGCCTCGCGTTCGCGAAGTCGGAAGCACCAGACGCACGGCGCGCTGAACCGAATCCGCACAGGATCGGCCGGTCCCGTTCGTCGATCAGGACGTGATCGGGTTCGATGGCCCCATGGGTGATCCCGATGTCGTGCAGGTCGGCGACCGTCGTTGCCAGCGCAGCTCCGATCCACACCATGTCCGCGGGGTCGAGCGGTGACCGCTCGCCGAGTGTCTTGCCGTCCACCTTCCGCAGTTCCAGAACCTCTGGCTCAGAGGCGCCCTCGGATCCCAGTATCTGCACGACACCTGGATGAGCCCCGGCCCTGAGGATCGCCGCCTCGGAGGCGAGCCGACTCCTTTCGGCCACGCTCGTGGCCTGCTTTCGGAGGATCCCACATATGCTCTCCTTGTCGACCATCATATCTTATGAAATAGCATGTAGAGATCTTCCAAACAAGGGGCGAATTGGCTGCAAAGGCACGCAACGAGCATGGAAGATCTGTTGACGACACTCATGTAGTTCGATAACACTCCGGTCAGTGCGCTGGGGAGTGACGAGCGGGTAGCCGTGACGGTCCGTACGGCCACCGCGAACGGCTGGGCTTCACCGCTCAGAGAAGTGGAGCTCGCCGCCCAGGCACGCGCCAAATCGGAGTCCCTCGACATGGAATCCGAGGGCGCTATGGATCGCCTGCGCCAACTCTTGAACGAGGAAGTGGACGCGTGGCGTTCCGAGTACCGCAGAGGCAGGCGCCACGCCGACATCGCCGATCCGGCGCTCGCAGTGGAACGCGCGTTGAGGAACCTCGCCGGTTACGGGCCCCTCGAATCGCTCCTGGCGGACCCCGACGTGTGGGAGATCATGGTCAACGGACCGGCGTCCGTCTTCACCAAGAGGCATTCGGGAGCCGGCGGCTATCACAGCGAGGTCTTCCACGACGACGAGCACGTCGTGCGGGTGCTGACCAAGATCCTCGACGACTCGAGCCGGTCGCACAGGAAGCTGGATCCGTCCGAAGGCCTGCAGGACGCGCAGCTGAGGAACGGTGCCCGGCTCCACATCGTCCACTCCGACGTCGGCCGGGACGGTCATCTGCTCGTGAACATCCGCAAGTTCTCAGGCGTGGTTCACAAGAACCTCCGCGAGTTGATCGAGCGCGGGATGCTCGACGTCGCGACCGCACGCTTCTTGCAGGCCTCCGTGCGCAGCAGGTTGTCGGTACTCATCGCCGGCGCTCCTGGCTCGGGCAAGACGACCCTCCTCTCTTGCCTCGCCTCCGAGCTCGACCCGGCGTTGCGGGTCGTGGTGGCCGAAGAGGTCTTCGAGACTGATATTCCGCTGCCGAACGTCGCCCACATGCAAACGCGCCCTGCGCGCGCCGATCGCGACGAGGTGGACCTGCGCCGGCTCGTCGCGGGATTCCTGCGGATGGCGCCAGACGTCGCGATAGTCGGCGAGGTGCGTGACAAGGAGGCTCTGCCGCTGCTGCTCACGCTTTCGTCTGGTGTCCAAGGGTTCACGACCATCCACTCGGCGTCGGCAAGGCAGGCGTTGTCGAGACTCCGTTTCATCTGCCAGCTCGCCGAGACCGGGTCCGAGCTGAGCGTGTCTGCGTTGTCCGCGCTGGTCAGCGAGGCGGTCGATCTCGTGGTCCACTGCTCGCGGCAGGGCCCCGAGATCCGGGTGACAGAGGTGCTCGCTGTCGAAGATCTGCAAGTTGCCTCGGGGACAGTGTCCTTCACCACTACCCCCGTGTTCACGCGCGCGAGGTTCGCCGACCCTCTCGCTTGGACTGGGAATCTCCCGGTGCGGGCGAGCCGCGCGCTGGAGTTGTGCGGCTACGACGTCCGGTCGCTGACCGCTGGGGATCTCGTCAGGTGACCAACACGACGTTGGCCGCCATCGCCGCCATCCTGACGGTGTCGGGCGGCTACCTCATCTACAGCTCGGTCCGCTCACGGTCGGCAACCCCCCGGACGGCAGCGGCCATTTCGCTCGACGAGCGCTTCCGCTCGTGGGCTCGTGAAGCGGGCCTCGGAGCCGTCCGGCCGGCCGAATTTGCAGCTGCGGTGATCGTCGTCTTCGTCGCCGGTGGCCTGGCTGCGTACGCGTTGTTCGGCGGAGTACTCCCGGCGGTGGCTACAGGAGCGGCGTTGGCTACAAGCCCGCTGGCGACCTACAAGGCGCGCCGGCGTGCGCGCCTCGCTGAAGCAGCGGAGGCATGGCCGAGGATCCTCGAGGAGCTTCGCCTGCAGATCGGATCACTTGGTCGTTCGGTGCCGCAAGCACTCTTCGAGACAGGTCGCCGGGTCCCGGAGGAGTGGCGGCCGGCGTTCGGCGCGGCAGAGCGCGAATGGTTGTTGACGACGGACTTCCATCGCACGGCTTCGATTCTGAAGGAACGACTTGCCGATCCGACGGCAGACGCGATTTGCGAAACGCTGCTCGTTGCCCATGAGTTTGGCGGGTCCGATGTCGACGCCCGCCTCGCGGACCTTATCGAAGACCGGGTTCTAGATCTGCAGGGTCGAAAAGACGCCGTCAGTCGCCAAGCCGGTCTGCGTTTCGCTCGTCGCTTCGTGCTGATCGTGCCGGTGGGGATGGCCGCTGCAGGTATGGCAATCGGTACCGGGCGCGCAGCGTACGGGACGCCGGGCGGTCAGGTGGCGATCGTGGTCGCAGTCGCCTCGGTGGCTCTGTGCTGGCTCTGGTCGTCGCGGTTGATGCGCATGCCCGCAGAGCCGAGGGTCTTCCGGTGACGCGGCTACTGGCCGGAGCCGGGCTGCTCCTGTGGCTTGGGGCCACCCTGATCATCTCGTCACTGCCGCGATTCTCCCGGCCGGCTCTGGCGGAGCGGTTGCGGCCCTTCGCGCCCGGCGCCTCGGCGCCTCAGTCGGGTGGAGTTCTCTCGGTCGAGTCGTTCCGGGAGGTCCTGTCCCCGCTCGCGCACAGCCTGGGGGACCGTCTGGCCTCGTTGTTCGGGGTCGTCGAGCCACTCGAGGTCCGGTTGCGCCGGATCCACTCGAGCGACGACGTGGCCGGGTTCCGCGTGAGGCAGATGACGATCGCAACAGTGATGCTCATATGCCCCGCGATGGCCGCCGCGCTCCTCCGCCCACCACCGGTCGTATCCCTGCTGGGGGTCATAGGCGCGCCCCTGATGTCTTTCCTGGTCATAGAGCAGCGCCTCGCGCGTGCGTCCGAACGATGGCAGCGGACCCTGGCAGCCGAGCTGCCCGTGGTCAGTGAGCAGCTTGCGATGCTGTTGAGCGCTGGTTACTCGCTGGGCACCGCGCTCTCACGGATCGCGAGAAACGGCGAAGGCTGCATGGCAGCGGACCTGAGGCTCGTGGTGAACCGGGTGCGCCAAGGACTCTCCGAAGCGCAGGCACTGCGGGAATGGGCGGAGGTGGCGCGTGTGGATTCGGTTCACCGCCTGGTGTCCGTGCTCGTCCTGAACACGGAGGCGGCCGACCTCGGTCGGTTGGTGTCCGCCGAGTCGAGAGCGGCGCGGCGCGACCTTCACCGCAAGGTGCTCGAGACCATCGAGAAGCGTGCGCAGCAGGTGTGGGTCCCGGTCACCGTAGCGACGCTGGTTCCGGGAGTGATCCTGCTCGCGGTGCCCTTCCTGGCGGCCTTGCGACTCTTCTCGAACGCGTAGAACCCAATGACACACGAGGAAGTGAATGCGATGTCCTCAACCCGGCGATTGGCGAGATTCAACGAAGCAGGTGAAGGTGTGATCTCCGCCGCGATAGCGGTGCTCATCATGGCGTTCATCGGCGTCGGCATGTGGATCGCCTTCAGCACGACGTTCCAGCACGCGGCCAAGCACGTCGACAACCAGGTCAACTGCATCGGTCAGACCAGCACCTCCTGCTGATCCGATCGGACACCGACGGGGGATGCTCCTCAAGGGGAGAGGTTCGGCGGGCGTGGGTCTCATCGACACCACCGTCGGATTTCTCATCTTCTTGACGTTGCTCCTCTTCAGCGCGCAGCTGCTGGTGCGGCTGTATGCCAGCTCGGCGCTGTCGTCTGCTGCGAGCCACGCCGCCGAGGAGGTCGCCTACGCCCCGGATCCGCCGGCCGAGGTCCCGATCGCTGAGTCGGACGCGCGACGTCGACTCGGGTCTTTCGGAGGTCCGAGGACCACTTTCGACTGGGGGCCGGTTGGTGGGGACATCGTGGTGCTGAAGGTCACGGGGCACACGCCGGCGCTGGTGCCATTCGACCGCGGGTGGACCACCATCACCAGGACTGTGACAGTGAGAGTCGAGCGGTTCAGGTGAGAGCAGGCCGGGTGATACGGAAGGCTGACGAGGCCGGATTCGCCGGGGGCCTGGCCGGCCTGCTCTTCGGATTCCTCATCTTCGGGCTGGGGACTCTCCTCGTCGGATACGGCTGGGCGGTGGTGCAGACGAAGGCCGCCGTGGTCGACGCAGCTCGCCAGGCGGCGCGTAGCTACGTCGAGGCTCCAGACGCTCCCGATGCGTACGACTCGGCCCGTACGGCGGCCGACGCCTCGTTGAGCGCGAGGGGGCGGGATCCGGGACAAGCCTCGCTGCAGCTTTCCTCGGGGGCGTTCGGCCGGTGCGCGAGGATCACGGTCACCGTCGGCTACCCGGCGCCCGTCTTGGTCCTCCCCCTGTCGGGGCTGTTCGGAGGATCGACGGTGAAAGCGGAGCACTCGGAGCTGGTCGACCCGTACCGCTCCGGTCTGCCCGGGAGCGCCCAATGCGCCTGAAGAGGTCCGCAGAATCGCCGGCACGTACCTTCTCGCAAGCACGTCGCTGGCATCCAGAATCGGGAAGCGTGCTGGCGCTGGTCCCTGCGGGTCTGCTTGTCCTCGTGTTGCTCGGCGCCCTGGCCGTCGACAGCGCCGTCACTTACCTGGGCCAGCAGCAACTCCACGACGCGCTGACAGCAGCGGCGAACGACGCCGCTGGCGCTGCAATCGACAGCAGCATCTTCTATCGCGAGGGGCGGGTGGTGCTCGACGGCTCCGAAGCTCAAACGATCGTCTGCGAGAGCATCGATGCTCAGCACTTCTCCCAGCTGCGCGACGTCCATGTGTGGGTGACCGTCGCGGGGCCCGACATCACGGTGCGCGGGACCGCCGTCGTCGACGGCGTGTTCGGACGGGCCCTGCCAGGATTCTCGACGCGCACGGTCAGCGCCGGAGTCGATGCCGTCGCCGTCACGGGGGCGACGTCCGGCGCCGTGCAGGCGCGGCCCGGCGCAGCGTCGGTCCCGGGCGCAGTCGCCACGACCTCGAGCTGCGGCATGCCTTGAACCCTACGCGGTCGTCCTCAAGCCGCCGGCGAGCTGGATGAGTGCATCCCCAGCGGCCGCGATCGCCGATCGCAGCCCGGTCAGTTGCACGTCGTATGAAGGGCTACCTGCGGCGGCAACCGTCGCCTCGCTGCTGGCGACGACCGAGCCGACGCGCGTGAGCGTGGCGTTCCAGCCGGGACGAAGAGCCTGCGCGGGCGGCGGGCCGAGCGACTTCGCAGAGGCGAGATCGGCCTGAAGCGCGGCTGCGTCGCGGGCCATCCGAGGCGCGGCGGGTGATCCAGGCGCGGCGTCGCTGCCCAGGGAGGTCAGGTCACCGACGAGGCGTGTCAGCGCTGGAAGGGCGTGTGAGCTCCATCGGAACTGCGCGTCGTCGTGATGGCGCGGCGCGGATGACCCGCCGGCGAGGAGCGCGACGGCGCCGAGTACCACCGCTGCGACGGCGAGCTCGACGGCCACCGTGCGGATCCTTCGTCGAGTCAGTGGTGCTGCGCCAGGATGACCGACGACCGGTGGCGGCGGGGGAGGGGCGAAGAACCGGCGGCGCAGGGGGCGAACCCGAGACGGCTGCCGGTCCGCTTGACCGGGGTCGGGGCGCGGCGGGCGGCCCCACTCGCCGGTCGGGAGCGGCGTGCTCGGGGGCGCATGCCGGCCGGATTCCGGAACGTCGGCGTCGGGAACGGTCGCCAGGTGACCAAGGGTACGCGGGCCGCCTTCGTCTCACGGCGATGATGCAGGGTCGGCAACAATGGCGCTCCATGCGCCTCGTCGTCGCAACATGCTCGGTCGACTATGTCGGGCGCCTCTCCGCCCACCTTCCGGCCGCCCGCCGCCTCCTGATGGTCAAGGCCGACGGTTCGGTGTCGGTGCACTCCGACGGTGGTGCCTACAAGCCCCTCAACTGGATGGTGCCTCCCTGTCGGTTCACGGTCGAACCGGATCGGTGGGTGGTGACCAATGCAAAGGGCGAGACGTTGACCATCGACATCGAGGAGATCCACTCCGACGAGATGCACGAGCTGGGCGTCGACCCCGGTCTGGAAAAAGACGGCGTCGAAGCGCACCTCCAGGAGTTGCTGGCGGCCAACCCGGGGACGCTTGCAGGCGGTCTCGAGCTCATCCGGCGCGAATATCAAACCGACATCGGTCCGGTCGACCTGCTGTGCCGCGACAGCGCGGGGCGGATCGTCGCCGTCGAGATCAAGCGGCGAGGTGACATCGACGGCGTCGAGCAACTGGCGCGTTACCTGGAGCGGCTGGACATGGACGGCAGGTTCCGGCCGGTGCGCGGGATCTTCGCGGCCCAGCAGATCAAGCCACAGGCGCGTGTCCTGGCCTCGGCGCGGGGGATCGAGTGTGTCGAGGTCGACTACGAGCAGTTGAGAGGCGAGGGCAACGGCCGCCTGACCTTGTTCTGAATCTCAGTCATGCGTTGCCGGTTTCGAACTCCGACGCCTCGGGCCAGTGCCCGAGAGACCCCGGCGCGATGCGAGCCGGGACGGGCTCCGCAGGCGCCGTGTCGGCTAGCCGTTCGCAAAGTGCCGACACGGCGCGATGGAGTGGGTCGACCAGAGCCGATGGCATCGCCGTGCTGTCACGCAGGCACTCTTCGAGCTTGCGCTCGGGCAGTGGCATTAGGTTCGCGAGTGACAAGTTCTCTGCCGTGCTCCCGACATCGGTCAGCGACGCGAAGGCACGCGACATCTCGGCCCTGGCCCGCGGGCTTCTCGGAGCCCGGTTGATCACGGGCAGTATCCGCTCCGTCCGCACGCCGGCAGCGATGAGACTTCTCGCCAGGCGCGCGAGCGAATGCACGCCCTTCATCCCCGGGGCCCCTACCGCGACTACCACCGTGCTGTGCAGCGCGGCGGACCTGGCCAGGTGGTTTCTCTCCTCGACGTCGGCGGAACCTCCTTCGGTCTCTCCCTCGAAGTCGCCCTCGACGTCGCAAACGACCGCCTGAAACGACCTTCGCAATCCCCGGATTGCCGCGTCCACCGCGCGCGGGCGCAGCGCGGACCATGCTTCGGGGCGCCGCAGTCCGAGCAGCAGCTGGTACCCGCGCCGTGGGACCTCGAAGGTCATCCCTCTCACCTCCGAGGGCTCGATCTCGCTGAGGCGGCAGGCCTCCACCAGTTCCTGGATGCCGGGGCCCAGGTCGGTCGCGTTGTGGAGCATCGCCTGGTCGGCGTGCCGGGCCAGGTCCGCCAGCAGGACCCGTCTCGCGTTTCTCGCATCGGAAGCCATGCCCTGAGCCAGCGCCATGGCGGCGGTGGATGCCCCCGTGCCTCCGGGACCGCAGACCGTCACCATCTCCGCCAACCACAGCGGGGAGGGGGCGTCCGTCAACGCCGGCGGCAACCGGTCGCCGGCGCCGACCGCCCGGCAGTGCGCAGCCAGCGTGTCGAGCAGCTGGTCGCGGTCGAAGTCCGCGGGAAGCTCCGCTGCGGCTCCGAGGTCCGCCGCCGAAGGGCCTCCGCGCCTGGTGTCGCGGACGACGATGACCGGTGTCCCGGCCGCGCCGGCGGCGTGCACGAGGTCACGGTCGAGCGACGGGAGCGTGGCATCCACCACCAGGGCGGAATGAAGCCTGCCCGAGCCAAGCCGGGCGCGGACTTCCTCCGCCGAGACGCACTTGACGAACTCCGCTGCCAGAGCCGCCGAGTTGGACCATTGCGATACGGCGTCGAACCACTGCGAGCGCACCGGCGCCAGGCCGAGCACCACGTAGCGGTCGCTGCTCACGGGCCGGTCACTGACCGGTGCCGCCCGAGCCGGCGCTGCCCGAGCTGGCACTGCCCGAACCGGGGCCGACGCCGTCCGTTGGTGACGCCGCCACGATCGTCAACGCCCCCGCGTGCGCGGCGGCCACGACCGACTCCACCTCGTCGAGAGAACTGACTCCGAGCGTGACCGTCGCCGAGGCAGGGCCGGAGAGCGGGTTGGAGCCCGGCTTGGACAGAGCGAGCAGGATGGCGCCGCGCAGCACCAGGGTCACCGCGGTGGACGAATCCGAGCCGGTCGTCTGGAGCACGTCGACGGGCTCACCGGCGTAGAGCCCCGTCAGCGTCGCCGGGTCGGCGGCCACGGTGACGGGTCTGAGGGCGGGGGCCTGGCCCGCCGGGACGAGCATGGACGCCTGCAGCAGCTCGCCCCGGACAACCGGCACGGCCAGGGTGCGTCCGCTCAGCGATGCGGCGGATCCGTACATCTCGGCGCTCGCCGCCCGGGGTACCCGGACGACGACCGTCGTGAGGTCGCCCGGCTCGACCAGCGCGCCCGCCTGCAGGGAGTGGACCGCGACCACGAACCTGCCGGTGTCGCCCTGGTTGGTGCCTGTCAGGGCGGCGGCCGCAACGGCCACCGCTGCCGCGGCCACCAGCAGGCCTCCTACCACGGCTCGCCCGGTGGGCAGCGCCCGCCGCCTTCCCGCCAGCCGGCGACCGCCCTGAACGGACATTTCGGTCTCGGAGACGCCGTTGCGAGCGTGCTGCGCCCTCCCCGGCGCTTCCCCCAGCCTCACACATGAAATCTAACGAGAACCCACTTGCTTGTCTATAGGTCCGATATGATGCTTTCCATGAGCGAGGCGATCCGCTGGATGGGCACACGAGAGGCCTGCGACAAGTTGGGGGTGACCCTGCGCACGCTTTACAGGTTCATCGACGAGGGCCAGCTCCCCGCCTACAAGATGGGCAGGGTCATCCGGGTACAGGAGGCGGACGTCGAGGACTTCATCACCCGCATGCGGATCGAGCCGGGCACCCTCGACCACCTCTACCCCGAGCCCAAGCCCCGCGACCGCCCCCGTGACCAGGAGAGCGACACGGCGCGCTGACCCGCTCTGCCGGCCTCGCAGGAGGAGGCTCAGCGCAGCTCGCAGTACTCCACGTTCTCCAGCGCCACGAGGGTCGACCGCTCAGAACCGTCGCGTTCCCTGACGGTCAGGACGTCCTCACCCACCCCCACGAGGTCCCCGCTGATGTGGTGGCCGCCGGCGACCGCCAAGGTCACCGGTGCGCGGTCCTCGGCGAGGAGGGCCATCGCGGCCGCCATGGACAGCCGCAGGGAAGGGAACCGGCTGCCGGCCGGTGCCCGTGAGCGCGCCGGCGGGTCGGGCCAGACAGCGCTCACCCGGTCGAGCCGGGCGAGGAGCGGGCGGCGGCCCGCTCGTATCAGCACGCAGAAGTCGGCTCCGACCGCCTCGAGCGTGCCGGTCAGTCGCCTCCCCCCGATCGACATCGAGATACGCGACCCGGCCTCCGCGAGGTCGACCAGGGAGCCCGCCCACGTGGCGCCCGAGGCAGCCTGCTCGCGAAGGGTTCGCTCATGGATCCTCCCGCGCGCCGCTCGGCTCGCACGCTCTCCGGCTGACCAGCGGGCGAACTGCGCGACGAGATCGTCCCCGACAGGACCGCCCGCGATCAGACCGTCGTCGTCGGGCGGCCGATCACTCTCGACGGATCCGTCACCCTCCACAGCGCGCGACGGTAGCGTCGCGTTGATGGCTGACTGCCTGTTCTGCAAGATCCTGGTCGGCGAGGTGCCCTCCAAGGAGGTGTTGTCCACCGAGCGGACCTACGTCTTCTACGACATCAACCCCGCGGCGCCGGTGCACGTCCTCGTGATCCCGCGCCAGCACATCCCCAACGCGGCGGAGATCGGCCCCGAGCACGGGGACATCCTCGCCGAGATGATGACCACTGCTCGTGGCGTGGCCGAGCAACTCGGGATCGCGACGACCGGCTACCGGTTGGTGTTCAACGTCGGCGACCATGCGCTCAACAGCGTTCCCCACCTGCACATGCATGTGCTGGGAGGCCATCAAATGGGGTGGCCGCCCGGTTGAGACGGTACCCTGGGTCTCGAGCACGCCCGTGTCCACGACCGTAACCGTCACAGTCCCCAACCATTTGATGCCCCGCCTCGTTGGCCCGCTCAACGAGAACCTGCGGCTGGTGGAGGATGCCTTCGAGGGGACGTCGATCCACGCCAGGGGCAACGAGTTCACCATCGACGGCGAAGACGCCGCGCTCGCCGCGCGCCTCGTCGACGAGCTGCGCCTGCTCCTGGAGCAGGGCCACAGCGTCGATCCGCAGGTGGTGCACCGCACGATCGACATGGTGCGTGCGGACGAACGACCCTCGGAGGTGCTGACCGCGGAGGTGCTGCGGTCGGCGCGGGGCCGCTCGGTACGCCCCAAGACCAGCGGGCAGAAGCGCTACACGGACGCCATCCGCGACAGCATCGTCACCTTCGGCATAGGCCCTGCGGGTACCGGCAAGAGCTACCTGGCCGTTGCCCTTGCCGTGCAGGCGCTCCAGGAGAAGAAGGCCGACCGCATCATCCTCACCCGCCCGGCGGTCGAGGCCGGCGAGCGCCTCGGGTTCCTGCCGGGCGACCTGATGGCCAAGGTCGACCCGTACCTGAGGCCGCTCTACGATGCGCTCTACGACATGATGGGCACGGAAGCCGCGCGGAGGCTTCTCGAAGCCGGAACCGTCGAAGTCGCGCCTCTTGCGTACATGCGCGGCCGCACGCTCAACAACAGCTTCATCATCCTCGACGAGGCGCAGAACACGACGCCGGAGCAGATGAAGATGTTCCTCACGCGCATCGGGTTCGGGTCGAAGGTCGTCGTCACCGGCGACGATACGCAGATCGACCTGCCTGGAGGTCGTTCGGGCCTCATCGGTCTGGAGGTCGTGCTGTCGGGTATTGACGGCCTCTCGTGGGTGAAGCTCGGCCGGCGCGACGTCGTCCGGCACAAGATCGTCGCCGACATCGTCCACGCGTACGAGGCCGCCGACGCGATACGGGGCGTCTGATGGGGACCTCTCGATGCCGGTAGTGGTATTCGCTGCTGACGAGCAGTCGTCGCACCCGGTGGACACTCTGCGGTGGATCCGCCTTGCCGAGAAGGTCCTCGCTGACGAGGGGGTGAGGGGGGAGGCCGAGGTGTCGTTGTTGTTCGTGGACGAGGAGGCGATCTCGGATCTGAACTCGCGGTTCCTCGGCAAGGAAGGGCCGACGGACGTTCTCGCGTTCCCGATCGACGACGAGCCGGTGGAGAGCGGCCGTTCACCTGACTCCGGCGGCACCGGTCCCGGGTTCGCCTCCGAGCCCGACGAGGCGCCGATGCTGCTCGGTGACGTGGTGATCTGCCCGGCGGTGGCGGAGCGCAACGCGCCCGAGCACGCGGGGACGTACGACGACGAGCTGGCGTTGCTGGTCGTGCACGGCCTGCTGCACATCATCGGGATGGACCACGAGGACCCCGAAGAGGCGGAGGTCATGGAAGCGCGCGAGCGCGAGTTGCTCGACCGACACCACAAGCCGCCGCCGCCGCCCCCGTCCGCGGCTCACGAGGACCCCCCGAGTTGACGAAGCACCACTTCGGCACGGAGGACACGGTCCTGCTCGCCGTGGTCGCCGTGCTGATCATCCTCACGGGTTTTCTCGCCATGGCCGAGACGGCGCTCACCCGCACGTCCAAGGTCAAGGCGATGACTCTCGCCGAGGAAAAGCGCCGGGCTGCGGGGACCCTGCTGGGGCTCGTCCAGCGAATAGACCGGGTACTGCCGGTGATCCTCTTCACGCTCGAGCTGTGCACCCTCGTGGCCGCAACGATGGTGGGCGTAGTGGCGGCTCACGCGTTCGGCGGGTTGGGAGTTCTCGTGGCGACCGCGTTCGAGGTGGTCGTGATCTTCATCGTCGCCGAGCTTGCGCCCAAGACATGGGCCGTCCAGCATGCCGATCGGGCAGCGCTTTCGACTGCGCCGTTCGTAAGAGTCCTGGTCGCGTTTCCGCCCTTGCGATGGCTCACACGCGCGCTGATCGGAATAACCAACACCGTGTTGCCCGGCAAGGGGATACGGGCCGGTCCCTACATGTCGGACGAGATGCTTCGAGCCATGGCCGACGAAGCAGCAGAGGAGGAGGTGATCGAGCACGAGGAGCGCACGCTCATCCACTCGATCATTGACTTCGGCGACACCGTCGTACGCGACGTCATGGTCCCGCGGCCGGACATGGTCGCGGTCGAGTCGTATGCGCGCATCACCGACGTGATCGACGTGGTGATCCCCGCTGGATTCAGCCGTATACCGGTGTACGCGCAGGGCATAGACGACATCGTCGGGATCGTCTACGTCAAGGATCTGATGCGTGCGGAGCGGGAGGGCCAGGGCCAGTCCGAGGTGTCCACGGTCATGCGCGAGGCGCAGTTCACACCCGAGAGCAAGCGGGTGTCGGAGCTCATGCGCGAGATGCAGGCGGGGAAGTTTCACATGGCGATCGTGGTCGACGAGTTCGGCGGCACGGCGGGCCTCGTGACCCTCGAGGATCTCATCGAGGAGCTTGTGGGAGAGATAACCGACGAGTACGACGTCGAGGAGGTTCCGCCGGAGCGGTTCGAAGACGGAACGCTCGTTGTCAACGCGCGGATGCCCGTCCAGGAGGTGAACGAGCTGCTGGAACCCTCTGAGCTCCCGGAGGGCGAGGATTGGGACACGGTGGGCGGACTGCTCTACAGCCTGCTGGGTCACGTCCCGACGGAGGGCGAGGCAGCCGAGGTCGACGGGTTCCGTCTCGCGGCGGAGCGGGTGCAGGGTAGGCGCATCGGTCGTGTCCGCATCTCGGCGGTCACACGGGGAGAGTCGAGAGCGGGCACCTACCGTGACCATGACGGTGTGGGGGATGCCGGAGTGAAAGGACCCGACACCAGCACGGCCGGTGACGATGGTGTGCCAGACAGGGCCCACACCACCGGCCGCGGCGAACGGTGAAGTCCGGCTTCGCCACGCTGGTCGGCCGGCCCAATGTGGGGAAGTCGACACTGCTCAACACCATCCTCGGGCAGAAGGTGTCGATAACGTCACCGGTGGTCCAGACGACCCGCAACCAGGTGCGCGGGGTGCTCACCCGTCCCGGAGTGCAGGTGGTCTTCGTCGACACGCCTGGGGTGCACAAGCCGCGCAGCGTGTTGGGCCAGCGGCTCAACGACGCCGCTGCCGACGCCCTCACCGGCGTCGAACTCACCCTCCTCGTGCTCGACGCGACAGCACCCCTCGGGCGGGGAGACCGGTTCGTCGCGTCGATGATCTCGGGAGATTCGATATGCGTCGTCAACAAGATCGACGCGGCGCCGCGGGCGAAGGTCCTGGAACAGCTCAGCTCGGCCGCGGATGCGTTTGACGCCGCCGAATACTTCCCCGTCTCGGCGCGGACCGGCGCGGGAGTGCCCGAACTGGTGGAAGCGATCGTCGAGCGGATGCCGGAAGGGCCGCAGATGTATCCCGACGACATGGTCACCGACGTGCCCGAAGCGTTCTGGGTCGCGGAGCTGGTTCGTGAGCAACTGCTCGCGGTGACGCGCGAAGAGGTGCCCCACTCGATCGCGTGCAGGGTGACCGAGTGGGAGTGGCCGCGTATCCGATGCGAGATACTGGTCGAGCGCGAATCGCAGAAGGGCATAGTCATCGGGCGCGGCGGCTCGGTCCTCAAAGAAGTCGGCACCCGAGTGCGTGAGCAGCTGCCCGACGGCGCCTACCTCGAGCTATTCGTCAAGGTCGACCCGAACTGGCAGAGCCGCCCCAAGGCACTGGAGCGCTTGGGCTACTGAAGAGGTTCGCGAACCTCTTTAATCCGGCCAGCCGCTGAGTTCGCCGGCGAGGGACGCCAGGAACTGCTCGACGTCCGAGCGCTTGCGCGTCCTGCGCATAGGTGGCAACGCCTTGACCAGGGCCCACCGGTAGGAGGCGCGCCCGAGCCGCGTGTCGAGGACGGCGACCACGCCCCGGTCGCTGCGGCTCCTGATCAGCCGCCCGACACCCTGGGCGAGCAAGGTTGCGGCCCTCGGTATGTCTATCAAGGAGAAGGCGTCGCTTCCGAGGCTCGCCCGGCGCGCCTGGAGCAGCGGATCGTCCGGGCGGGGAAACGGCAGCCGGTCGATGGTCACGACGGAGAGCGCGCTGCCCGGGACATCCACTCCCTGCCAGAAACCCATCGTCGCGAACAGGCAGGAATGCTCGTCCTCGGTGAACTTTCGCACCAGGGCCGGCTTGGGAAGGTCCGATTGGGTCATCAAGGGCCAGCGGATGCGCGGTCTGAGCGCGTCGGCGGCCGCCTTCATCGCCCGCCAGCTGGTGAACAAGGCCAGGGTCCTCCCGCCCGCGGCTTCTATGAGGAACGCGAGTTCATCGTGCATCGCTTTCTCGTAAGCGCCGTCGCGGGGATCGGGAAGATGCATCGGGCAGTACAACAACGCCTGCTCGTCGTATGCGAACGGGCTCCCCACGTCGAGTTCCTCGTACGACCCCGCAGGCAGCCCGAGTCGTTCTGCGAGCCGGGGTGGGATGGTGGCGCTGGTCATTACAGCCGTCGGGGCGCCCTCTTTCTTCCAGAGCTTCTCGGTCATCTCCGCGCCGACGTCCAGTGGAGCCACCTTCAGCACGGGGGAGTGGGCCGGCCCTTCGACCCATGCCACCTCGGAGTCTGCTAGCTCGAGAACCTCGACGAGGTCGCGTTCGAGGTGGCCCGCCGACTGTTGTGCGCGCAGGTACCTCGCTCGCACTCCGGCCTCGATCGACTCGTCGGCAGCCTTCTCCGACCGCAGGGCCTTGCGCACCTCTGAGAGGAGGCGGGTGACCCGCTGCCGGACGAGGTTCAGGCGTTCCTGGGTCGTCTCGTCGAGCGGCCGGGGGAGAGCGGAACCGATGTGAGGCTCCAGGGTATCGATCAGAAGTAGGCCTGCTTCTTCGACGGCCAGCGACGCCGAAGGGTCGTCGAGCACCGGCCTTGTGGCCCGCGCGAGGGCCTGGAGCCTGCCAGCGCCGATCTCGAAGCCAAACGACGCCGACGCGATGTCCTCGAGCTCGTGCGCCTCGTCGAACACCACGAGGTCGTGCATCGGCAGCATCTCACCTCCTGCCGCAACCGATGTGGCATAGAGGTGCGTGTTCACCACGACCACGTCTGCTTGGGCGGCCCTGTCGCGCGCGGCCTCCGCGAAGCACCGGTCGCCCGATGGGCAGCGGGCCGCTCCGGGGCAGTCTCTTGCGCCAACGCTCACCTGCGCCCACGCGACCGGAGACGGCTCCCACTCGAGATCGGCGCGGTCGCCGGTCTCCGCTCGCGACGCCCAGCCGACCAGCCGGCGGATCTCGCGGCCGAGCGGGCCAAGAGCGGACCGGTCTGCGCCGGCGGCGTCCGGGCCGCCGTCGTGGAACGCCAGCTGCTCGTCGCCGCCCGCTATCTCCGAGACCCGCTGCATGCAGACGTAGTTCGAGCGCCCCTTGAGGACGGCGAACTGCACCGGGACACCAAGGGAGTGCGCGAGTTGCGGGAGGTCGCGCTTTGCCAGCTGGTCCTGCAAAGCCTTGGTGGCGGTAGAGATGACCGCGCGGGTCCCGAGGGCGAGCGCCGGCACGAGGTAGGCAAGGCTCTTGCCGGTCCCGGTTCCCGCCTGAACCACGAGGTGGCGGTGTCCGCGGATGGCCCGGCTGACCGCCTCCGCCATCTCGCGTTGCGAAGGCCGGTCCTCCCGCCGTGCCAGCGCGTTCGTCGCCCGCTCGAGGGCGGCTTCGATCTGCGGGTCCGGCATCGGGCTCAGGCTAGGAGGCTGCCGGGTCGTGGGCGGGTGCAATGATGGCCCGATGAAGTTGCGGATATTCACCGAACCCCAACAGGGCGCGAGCTACGACCATCTCGCTGCCGCCGCCCGATGCGCGGAGGAGGAGGGTTTCGACGCTTTCTTCCGCTCTGACCACTACCTGAGGATGTCGCCCGGCGACGGTCTGCCCGGTCCTACCGACTCGTGGATCACTCTTGCCGGGCTGGCGCGCGACACCTCCCGGATCCGCCTCGGCACCCTGGTCACCTCCGCGACCTTCCGGCTGCCCGGGTTGCTCGCGATCTCCGTGGCTCAGGTGGACGCGATGAGCGGTGGCCGCGTGGAGCTCGGGCTCGGAGCCGGATGGTTCGACGCGGAGCACAAGGCCTACGGGTTCCCCTTCCCGCCCACCAAGGAGCGCTTCGACCGTCTCGAGGAGCAGCTGGCCATCGTCACCGGACTGTGGGCGACGCCGCCGGGAGCCAAGTTCGAGTTCGCCGGCAGGTACTACCGCCTCGAGGACAGCCCGGCTCTGCCGAAGCCTGTCCAGTCACCGAGGCCTCCGGTGATCGTCGGCGGTGTCGGCCCCATCCGCACGCCGTCGTTGGCAGCCCGTTTCGCGGACGAGTTCAACACCCCGTTCCTGCAGCCGGGAGACGTCAAGACCCAGTTCGAGCGTGTCATGAAGGAGTGCGAGGCCCTTGGCCGCGATCCTGCCTCGATGAAGTTGACGTCCGCGGTGGCGGTGTGCTGCGGGGCTGACGCCGCTGATATCCAGCGGCGCGCAGAGAACATCGGCCAGACCGTCGAGCACCTGAGATCCTTCGGTGCCTGCGGCACGCCTGAGGAGGTTGCCGAAAGGTTGCGCCAGTACGCCGCCGCCGGAGCCGAGGCGATCTACATGCAGCTCATCGACATGACCGATCTGGACCAGATCCGCCTCCTCGGGCGGGAATTGCCCGGGCTCTTGTCCTGACCTCGTCTGCCCAGCAGTCGAGGGCCGGAGGGGGACAGGCAGCCGCTACCGTTCCATCGTGCTCCTTGACGGCCTCGACCCGAACCGCATCCCGCGCCACGTGGCATGCGTCATGGACGGCAATGGTCGCTGGGCAACCAAACAGGGGCTCCCGCGGACCGAGGGCCACCGCGCGGGCGAGGAAGCTCTCTTCGACGCGGCCTGCGGAGCTCTCGAGCTCGGCATCGAGTACTTCACGGTGTACGCGTTCTCGACGGAGAACTGGCGCCGGCCGCACGAGGAAGTCCGCTTCCTCCTCAACGTCATCGCCGACCAGCTGCTCACCCGCCGCCGCGACGAGCTGCACCGCATGGGAGTGCGCATCCGCTTCATCGGCCGCAGGGACTGGCGCGTCCCCCGCTGGGTGGTCAAGCGCATGGACGAGGCGGCGGCCCTGACGGCACGCAACAGGTCGATGACGTTGACCATCGCGTTCAACTACGGCGGCCGGGCTGAGATCGTCGACGCGGTCAAGGCGATCATCGAGTCGGGCGTGTCCGCGTCGAAGGTCGACGAGCGGACCGTGCACCGGCATCTCTACCTACCGGATCTTCCCGACCCGGACCTGGTGATCCGAACGTCGGGCGAGTACCGGGTGTCGAACTTCCTCCTGTGGGAGCTCGCCTACAGCGAGCTGATCTTCACGGACGTCCTGTGGCCCGACTTCCGCCGCCACCACCTCACCGAAGCGGTGCGCGAGTTCCAGGCGCGGGATCGCCGGTACGGGACGACCGGGGGCCATCGGGAAGAGGGGATCCCCAGCTAGATGGCTTTGTACCGCGACGAAGGCGTGGTGCTCAGGACCCACAAGCTCGGCGAAGCCGACCGCGTCGTGGTGCTGCTCACCCGGGGGCGGGGCAAGATCCGCGCCGTGGCGAAGGGTGTGCGCAAGACCAAGAGCCGCTTCGGTGCGCGGCTGGAGCCGCCGGGCCACGTGAACCTGCTCATGTACGAGGGCCGGGACCTGCACACCATCAACCAGGCGGAAACCGTCGACCACTACCGCTCGCTGCGGGAGGACCTGGAGCGCCTGACAGATGCCATGGCCATCCTCGAGTCCGTCGACCAGGTGGCCCAGGACGGCGAGCCCAACCCGGCGCTTTTCCGCATGCTCACCGGAGCGCTGCGGGCGTTGGGCGAGGCGCCGGCGCGGCCGGCTCTCCTCGTGGGCGCGTTCTACTGGAAGCTGCTCGCGCTCGACGGTGTCGCTCCGCTGCTCGACCGTTGCGCTGTCTGCGACGCGGGCCCGGAGGAGTTGGTCGCGTTCGACTTCGTCGAGGGTGGAGCGTTGTGCCGCCAGCACAGGCGCGGGCCGGCGGTCGATCCCGCCGCGCTCGGCCTGGTTCGCCGGATCCTCGGCGGCGGCCTCGCCGGCGTGCTTGCAGAACCTGCCGGCCCGGCTACCGCCGCTGCCTCCGCACTCGGGACGTCCGCGCTCGAGGCTCACCTCGAGCGCCGGCTGCGGGCGGTTCATCTGCTAGGGAACTAGTTCCTTCCTCGGGCACTAGCCTCGAAACCTATGGCAGCGCCCGCAATGGACGAGATCGTGAGGCTGTGCAAGCACCGCGGCTTCATCTTCCCTTCCGCCGAGATCTACGGGGGCTTCCGCTCCACCTACGACTACGGCCCCCTCGGCGTGCTCATGCTGCGCAATGTCAAGAACGCCTGGTGGCGCTCCATGGTCCAGCTGCGCCAAGACGTGGTCGGCCTCGACGCGGCCATCCTGTCCGGCCCCCGGATCTGGGAGGCGTCGGGCCACCTCACCAACTTCACCGACCCTCTCGTCGACTGCCGCAACTGCAAGGAACGCTGGCGGGCCGACCACCTGGAGCCCGACCCGAAGGACGGTGCCATCCACTGCCCGAACTGCGGCAGCACCGACCTGACCGAGGCGCGCGCGTTCAACCTGATGTTCAAGACCCACGCCGGCCCGGTCGAGGACGAGGGCAGCGTCGCCTACCTGCGGCCGGAGACGGCGCAGGGCCACTTCGTCAATTTTCTGAACGTCCTGCAGACCTCGCGCAAGAAGCCGCCGTTCGGGATCGCTCAGATCGGCAAGTCGTTTCGCAACGAGATCACCCCCGGCAACTTCGTCTTCCGCACGCGCGAGTTCGAGCAGATGGAGCTCGAGTACTTCGTCCCTCCGCAGGAGGCGACGAAATGGTTCGAGTACTGGTGCGAGGAGCGCCTCAACTGGTACGTCGACCTCGGTATACCGCGCGACCAGCTGCGCCTGCGTGCGCACGACCAGGAAGAGCTTTCCCACTACTCGGCCGGCACGTCCGACGTCGAGTACATGTTCCCGTGGGGTTGGGGCGAACTGGAGGGCATCGCCAACAGGACCGACTTCGACCTGAAGGCCCATGCCGCGCACAGCGGCGAGAGGCTCGAGTTCTACGACCAGGCGACCAGCGAGCGCTACGTCCCCTACGTGATCGAGCCGGCCGCCGGCGCCACCAGGACGATGATGGCGTTCCTCCTCGCCGCGTACGACGAGGACGAGATCGGCGGCGAGAAGCGCACCGTGTTGCGGCTGCATCCCCGGATCGCCCCGTACCAGGTGGCGATCCTGCCGCTGTCGCGCAAGGACACGCTCATACCGACCGCGCAGGAGGTTCTGGGCCTGCTGCAGCCGATCGCCATGTGCGACTACGACGAGACCCAGTCGATCGGCAAGCGGTACCGCCGGCAGGACGAGATAGGCACGCCTCTGGCCGTGACGATCGACTTCGACTCACTCGAGGACCGGGCGGTGACGATCCGGGAGAGGGACACGACCGAGCAGGTCCGGGTGCCGATCGACAAGCTGGTGGAGGAGGTCACCGGCCGCCTGGCCCTCTGACGGCCGGATTTCCCGGTGCAGCGCGGGTCTTAGACTCGGGCACATGCCCCTCGTCTACTCGTTCGACCACAAGCACCGGCGGCCCCCGATGCAGCTCAAGGACCTCCTCGGCGGGAAGGGGGCGAACCTGGCGGAAATGACCTCCGTGCTGCAGCTGCCGGTACCCCCGGGTTTCACGATCACGACCGACGCCTGCCGGGAGTACATGGAGGGGGGCTGGCCGGAGGGTCTCAGCGCCGAGGTGGACCGCCACGTCCGCCGGCTCGAGAAGGCGATGGGGAAAAGACTCGGCGACGCGGCCGACCCGCTCCTCGTGAGCGTCCGCTCGGGTGCCAAGTTCTCCATGCCGGGCATGATGGACACGGTCCTCAACCTTGGGCTCAACGACGCGTCAGTGAAGGGGCTCGCCGACCAGACCAGCGACGAGCGTTTCGCCTACGACTCGTACCGGCGCTTCATTTCCATGTACGGCCGCATCGTCTTGGGGATCGAAGGCGAGAAGTTCGACCAGCCGTTCGATCGGGCGAAGGAGAAGGCGGGCGGGGCAAGCGACGCCGAACTGTCGGCGGGCACGCTCAGCGAGCTCTGCGACGTGTTCAAGTCGGTGGTCGAGAAGGAGACCGGGCAGCCCTTCCCCCAGGAGCCGCAGGAGCAGCTGCGCGGTGCCATCGAGGCGGTGTTCAAGTCGTGGAACGGCGCCCGCGCTCTTGCGTACCGCGTCCGTGAACGGATCCCTCACGATCTCGGCACCGCCGTCAACGTGCAGACCATGGTGTTCGGCAACCGCGACGACGACTCCGGTACAGGTGTCGGGTTCACCCGCGACCCGGCGACCGGTGCGCAAGGCGAGTACGGAGACTTCCTCGTCAACGCCCAAGGTGAGGACGTCGTCGCGGGCATTCGCAACACCCTGCCCCTCGCTGAGCTCAAGAGCCGGTTCCCGAAGATCTTCAAGGAGCTGATGGACATCTTCGCCCGTCTCGAGGCGCACTACCGCGACATGTGCGACACCGAGTTCACGATCGAGCAGGGCAAGCTCTGGATGCTCCAGACCCGAGTGGGCAAGCGGACAGGCGTCGCCGCGCTCCGGATGGCGGTCGACATGACCAAACAGCGCGGGTGGAAGCTCAGCCACGAGGAAGCGGTCTTGCGCATCACCGCCGACCACCTCGACCAGGTGCTCCACCCGCAGTTCGCCGAGAAGCCGGCGAAGCTCCTGGGCAAGGGCCTGGCCGCGTCACCCGGGGCCGCGGTCGGCCACGTCGTGTTCAGTGCCAACGCCGCTGCGCAGGCAGGCGATCGCGGCGAGCGGGTGATCCTGGTGCGGTCCGAGACGTCGCCGGAGGACGTGCACGGCATGATCGCCGCGCAGGGCATCCTCACCACGCGTGGGGGTCTCGTCAGCCACGCGGCGGTCGTCGCGCGCGGCTGGGGGAAGCCGGCCGTAGTGGGCGCGGAGGCTGTGCGCATAGGGCAGGGCGAGTTCACCATCGCCGGCGCGACCGTGCGCGAGGGGGACTACATCTCCATCGACGGCAACACCGGCGACATCGCCCTCGGCGAGGTGCCCCTGAAGCTGGGGGAACCCCCCGAGGAGTTCAAGACCGTCCTCACGTGGGCGGACAAGATCCGCAAGGGCAAGCTCGCCGTGCGCGCCAACGCCGACAACGGCCCCGACGCCGCCAACGCGCGCGGGTTCGGCGCCGAAGGAATCGGCTTGTGCCGGACGGAGCACATGTTCCTGGCCGAGGACCGGCTCCCGATCGTGCGCCGGATGATCCTCGCGGACTCGGAAGAGGAGGAGGCCGCCGCGCTCGAGGAGCTGAGGGAGGCCCAGAAGGAGGACTTCGTCTCGATCCTCGAGGCCATGGACGGGCTCCCGGTCACCGTCCGCCTGCTCGACCCGCCGCTTCACGAGTTCCTGCCCTCCATCGAGGAGCTGGAGATCAAGAAGGCGACACAAGGCCTGTCGCCGGAGGAGGAGAAGCTCTTCGAAGCTGCGCAGTCGTGGCACGAGTTCAACCCCATGCTGGGGATCCGCGGCGTCCGCCTCGGTGTCATCAAGCCGGGGTTGTACGGCATGCAGGTACGGGCGCTGATGCAAGCGGCCGCTGAGCGGATCGCCGCCGGCGGCAAGCCGAAGGTCGAGATCATGATCCCCCTGACGGTCACCCGCCAGGAGCTCGGCCTCGCCCGCAGCTGGACCGTCGAGGCCATCAAGGCCGAAAGCCGCGGTCTCAAGCGCAAGCTCGACGTCACGATCGGCACGATGATCGAGACACCAAGAGCTGCGGTACGCGCAGACGAGATAGCCGAGGAAGCCGACTTCTTCAGCTTCGGGACCAACGACCTGACCCAGATGACATTCGGTTTCTCCCGCGACGACGTCGAGGGCCGCATGATGTCCGCCTATCTCGAAGACGGGCTGCTCAAGCGCAACCCGTTCGAGACGATCGACCAGGACGGTGTCGGTCAGCTCGTTCACGACGCTGTGGAGAGGGGAAGGCGCACCAAGTCCGGGCTCAAGATCGGCGTTTGCGGCGAGCACGGCGGCGATCCGGAGTCGATCGACTTCTTCTACCGGGCGGGGCTCGACTACGTGTCCTGCTCGCCGTTCCGTGTGCCGATTGCCAGGCTGGCAGCGGCCCAAGCGGTAATAGCGAACGGTTAAACCCCGCCGGGGGTTCTAGGGTCGCACCGTGGGCATCGTCGACGAGGACATCGCAAAGGTCCGGGCGGCTACGGACTTCGTTGCGCTCGCCGGCGAGCATCTTGCCCTTCGCCGGGTCGGCACCCGGTGGGTGGGGTTGTGCCCGTTCCACGCGGAGAACTCCCCGTCGTTTTCGGTCAACTCGGAGCTCGGGCTCTACTACTGCTTCGGATGCGGCGCCAAGGGAGACGTGATCACCTTCGTCCGCGAGATCGAACACCTCGATTTCGTGGAAGCGGTGGAGAAGCTCGCAGGCCGCTCCGGTATCACGCTGCGATACGACGATCAGGGCGGCGGGCGCAGCGGCGACCAGCTGCGGCGTGCACGGATCTACGAGACGCTCGAGAAGGCGATCGAGTGGTACCACCAGCGGCTGCTGTCGGGATCGGACAGCTCGCGAGCGCGCCACTATCTGCGGGCCGAGCGAGGATACGACGGCGACCTGGTCCGGCGCTTCCGCATCGGCTGGGCGCCCGACGGATGGGACACCCTGGTGAAGAACCTCGGGGTGCCGAAGAAGGACCTCGTCGACGCCGGGCTGGCGACCGTCGACTCGTCCGGCCGGCACACCGACTTCTTCCGCGCACGGATCCTCTTCCCCATCTTCGAACCGGCCGGAAAGCCGATCGGGGCCGGCGGGCGGATGCTTCCCGGAGGGCGTCCACCCAAGTACAAGAACACGAGCGGTACAGCGGTCTACGACAAGAGCCGGGTCCTCTACGGGTTGAACTGGGCGAAGAAGGACGTGGTGGACAAGGGACGGGTCGTCGTCTGTGAGGGATACACCGACGTGATCGGCCTGCACGAGGCGGGCGTCGGCGAGGCCGTGGCGACCTGCGGGACAGCTCTGGCCGACGGCCACATCCGCCTGCTCACCAACTTCGCCCGCAAGATCGTCCTCGCCTACGACGCCGACGTGGCCGGGCAGGCTGCAGCCGAGCGGTTCTACGAGTGGGAGGACCGGTTCCAGGTCGACATCCGGGTGGCAGCCATCCCCGCCGGCGCTGACCCCGCCGACCTGGCCCGTTCGGATCCCGAGGCGCTGCTCAAAGCCGTAGAGGAGGCCCGGCCATTCCTCGGCTTCAGGATCGAACGCCTCCTCGCGCGCTCGGACCTGTCATCCCCGGAGTCGCGCGTGCGCGCCGCCGGCGAAGCGATGGCGCTCATACGCGAGCACCCGAGCGAGCTTGTCAGAGACCAGTACCTGATGACCGTCGCCGATCGATGCCGTATCGACCCGAACCGGCTGAGGAACATGTCCTCGCAGCGACCCGTCGCGGACCATCGCGAGGCAGATCGGGAGCACGTGCAGCGTCCTGCACCGGTGACGGTGAGTGGTGCCGAACTGGAGGCCCTCCGGTTGGCTGTTCACCGGCCCGAAGAGGTCGCGTCACAGCTGGAAGCAGTGCTGTTCGAGCATCCGATCGCTCGTTCCGCGTTCGACGTGCTGTCGAGCGCATCCACGCTGCACGAGGCGATCGACGCGGCCGATCCGCAGACGGCGGATCTCCTTCAACGGCTCGCGGTGGAGGACAGCGAAGCCGCGGCCGGCGACGTGATGACTCGGCTCGTCGAACGGGCCGGCCAGCGTGCCCTGAAGGAGTTGCAGGCGCAGATGCGCCAGGTCGACGCGTCGGCCCAGGCCGATTTCGCCCCGACGATCGCGTGGCTGAAGCTGGCCTTGGAGTCATTGCGCCCAGAGGACGGGAAACTCGCCGACGCGACCGACGCCCAGAAGGGGTTGGTACGCTGGCTGTCGGCCTGGGAGCAGACAGGTACTGCGACAGGTATCGCGCAAGCCGGTACCAATACCCAGTCGGAGGCGAGCAGTTGATCGAGGGGGGGACGACACCTTTCACGCCGGAAGGCGAGCTGACGGGGCATTTCGTCGCTCTCCTCCTGGCTGGCAAGGAGCGCGGCTTCCTGACCCCCGACGATCTGATGCCGCTCATGGAATCCGTGGAATTGACGCCGGACGTGATCACCGCCGCCGTCGGGAGGGTTAAGGCCGCGGGCATCGAGTGGCGAGACGACAGCTATCTCGAAGTAACTGCTGAGCTCAACGGCGAGGTTGCCGAGGATTCCTCGCTCGCGCTGGCGCGCATTGCCGGCGCGCCGTTGCTTCGGGCTCGTACCAGGGGCACCACACGAGCCGAGGTGGACCTCGGGCCTGGCGGAACCGGGAGCAGTTCCGACCCGGTGCGCATGTACCTGAAGGAGATCGGGAAGGTATCGCTGCTCACTGCGGCGGAGGAGGTGATCCTCGCTCGTTGCGTCGAGCAGGGTTTCCTCGCCACGCAGCGCTTGGCCGCCTGCGAGGAGGAGACTGCTCTTCTACGCGACCGCGAGGGAATCGGGCGCGACGAGCGGCTGCGCCGCGAGGGTCTTGTCGCGAAGCGGATCCTCGTAGAGGCGAACCTCCGCCTTGTCGTATCCATCGCCAAGCGCTACCGCAACCGCGGCATGGCCTTCCTGGACCTCATCCAGGAGGGGAACCTCGGCTTGATGCGCGCGGTCGACAAGTTCGACTACACGAAGGGCTTCAAGTTCTCCACCTACGCCACGTGGTGGATCCGGCAGGCGATCACCCGCGCGATCGCCGACCAAGCCCGGACGATCCGCATCCCGGTTCACATGGTCGACACGATCAACAAGGTGATGCGAGCGCAACGGCAGTTGCTCCAGGACCTCGGAAGGGAACCGACTGTCGAGGAGGTTGCCGAGAGAGCCGAGATGACGCCGGAGAAGGTCCGTGACATCCTGCGGGTGAGCCAGGAGACGGTGTCGCTCGAGCAGCCGATGGGCGAGGACGACTTCAGCCTTTCCGACCTCATCGAGGACGAGGCCGCGGTGGCGCCGGCGGAGGCGGCCGCGCGTGCCATGCTCAACCAGGCGGTCACCGAGGCGCTGTCAGAGCTGTCCGACCGTGAAAGGCGGGTGGTCAGGCTCCGCTTCGGGCTCGACGACGGCCAGATGCGGACCCTCGAGGAGGTCGGGCGGGAGTTCGGTGTCACCAGGGAACGGATCCGCCAGATCGAGTCGAAGACGCTCGCCAAGCTGCGCCATCCGATGCACAGCGGGCATCTTCGTGACTACCTGCACGACGAGTAGATCACCGGCTGACTTTGTTGTCTCGGTGGCTCCGGGGGAGAGACTCGAACTCTCAACCAGCGGCTTAACAGGCCGTCGCTCTGCCGATTGAGCTACCCCGGACCGACTTGCGAGGATAGCAGAGCATCAATCAGCCCAATGATCGCCCGGTGGGTGTCGCTGCTGCAGTATCGGACGTAGACGCAACCATGCTCGTGCTTCGTCTGGCGGTATCCGGAGTTGGGCACGGCTCGGTATGGCTTGCTGAACTGGGAGGGTGGTATTTCGGTTACCTCGGACCAATATTGCTCAGCCGCTCCGAGGTCCAAACCCTGGTGGAGATAGACGCGGGCCCTCAGTCTGGTCTCATCGATCTGGAAGAACGCTCGTAGCCAGGAGCAGAAGAACTGCACCAGACGGAAGTCAGTGTTGGCGAAAACGACGGCGCCGTCCCGCTTGGCGCCCTCGCCGGCGTACAACGCCGCACCCGCCGCCAGGAATGCCTGTTCGTTCAGCTCTCCGAGGCGTAGGACGCCCTCCTGGCGGAGTTGCTCGATCTCATCTGCCTTCCGGCGCTGCAGGACGTTCGGACCACGCCGGCGCGCGGTGCGTCGGGGATTCGGCTGGAACGCCACGTCCCGTACCCACAGCGATACCGAGGACTTGGAAACACCGAGCTTTTCGGCGATGTCGGTGAGCGTCCACGACTGTGCCCGAAGGCTGCGAGCCGCCTCCTGCTCTGATAGCTTGCCACGGTATCCCATCGACTTTGAGTCTAGGCTTAGGTTGGGAACATATGTACGATTGATGCCGAGAATCTCTCACCTGAAGACGAGGTCGGCTGGCAGCGGGAGCGAGTACAGGAAGCCCTGTACCTGGGTGCAGCCGAGCTCTCGCAGCATCCTCTCCTGGTCCTTTGTTTCGACGCCTTCCGCGACCGTCGCCAGGCCGAGGGCGTCGGCGAGGCTGATCACTGCCCGTACGATCGCCTCGTCCTCCGAGCTGATCCCGAGGCCCCGCACGAAGGTCTGGTCGATCTTGAGGAAGTCGAGCGGGAGCCGCTTGAGATAGACGAGAGACGAGTACCCGGTGCCGAAGTCGTCGATGCCGATCCGGCAGCCCACCGCCCGGAGCTGTTCGAGGCACGGCCTGATCGGTTCCATGATGTCGATGAGGGCCACCTCGGTGATCTCCAGAGCGATCGAGCCGGGGTCGACTCCGGTCTCCTCGATGGTCGCGGCCACGCTGTCGGCGAACCCGGCAGTGACGAGCTGGCGCGGCGAGACGTTGACGCCGATGCTCAGCGCGGGATTGCTGCTCGCCTCGCGCAGCTTGCCCAACGCCCGGCACGATTCGCGGAGGACCCACGCGCCGAGCGGGACGATGAGACCTGTTTCTTCGGCGACGGTGATGAAGCTCGCCGGCGACACCAGGCCCTCGCGCCCGTCGTAGCGGATCAGCGATTCCGCTCCCACGGGGTTGCCCGTCTCCATCTCGTAGATCGGCTGGAAGTGGAGGACCATCCGCTCGGTGTCCATCGCGTCACGAAGGTCCCGCTCGGCCCGCTCGCGCCCCTGCGCCCGCCGGCGGAGGTGTTCGCCGAACACCTCCCACCGCGCACGGCCTTTGTCCTTGGCGCGGTACAGGGCGGTGTCGGCGTCACGCAGCAGCGAGGGCCCGTCGTCGTCGAGGCCCGCGATGGTGATCCCGATGCTGGTAGTCACCCTCACATTGACGTCCGGGCTCACCTGTATCGGCTGGTGCAGGATCTCCTCCACCCGGGTGGCTATGCCCCGGACCTCGTCGCGGTCTTCCAGATCGTCGACGACGAGCACGAACTCGTCTCCCCCGAGGCGGGCGAGGATGTCCTCCCCGCGTGTGACGCTGCGCAACCTGGCGGCGATCTCCTCGAGGACTCGATCGCCGGCGCCGTGTCCGAGGGAGTCATTGATGACCTTGAAGTTGTCGAGGTCGAGGTAGAAGACGGCGAGATGTGTGCCGCGCCTTCGCGCCCGTGCCAATGAGTGGGGGAGGCGCTCGAGGAAGAGCCAACGGTTGTCCAGCCGCGTCAAGGGGTCCGTGAACGCCTGGTGCCTGAGCGCTTCCTCGGCTTGGCGCTTCAAGGTGATATCGACCAGCTGGGCGATCGCGTAATCGGGCTCGCCTTCCTCGTCGCGGATGAGCCCCAGGTGCAAATTGACCCAGATCCATCTGCCGTCGGCATGGGCGTATCGCTTCTCGACCTGGTAGACGTCCGCCTCCTTGCGCTCAAAGCGACGCCTCGCCTCCAGATCCGAGCGGTAGTCGTCCGGATGCGTCAGGTCTTTGACCGTCTTGGTCTTCAACTCCTCACGGGTGTAGCCGAGCATTCGAGCCATCGCCTCGTTGACCCGGGTGTAATGGCCGAGGCTCTCAGGGCGCTGGCCTATGAGCGCCATCCCGATCGGAGCGTTGTCGAACGCAAGCCGGAACTCCTCGGCAGCCTGCGCGAGGCGCTGCTCCGCTTGGCGCCGGTCTGTGACGTCGTGCATGTTCACGACGATCGCTTCGACTGCCCTGTCGTCGAGACGGTTGGTGTAGGAGATCTCGATGTGCCGCCAACTTCCGTCCGTGTGGAGCATCCGGCATTCGGTGGAACCGCGCCCGCCGGGCTTCTGCGCGATGCGAAGGAAGAGTTGGGTCAACCCGTCCAGGTCGTCGGGGTGTATGAGGCTGCGGCTCCGCCCGCCGACAACTTCGTCAGGCGCGGTGCCGAGAAGGTTCTCGATGGAGGGGCTCGCGTAGCGCATGACGCCGGTCGCGTCAGCCAGGACGGTGACGTCCGACGAGTGCTCGATGAGGGCCCGGAAACGCTCCGCGTTACCGGAAACGTGTTCCAAGGTGGCGCCTGCGAGCGTCGCGACGAAGGTTGCGAGCTGCCTCTCGGTCTCTCCGAAGAGCCCGCCGACCTCCTTGTGGGTCGCGTAGAAGCAGGCGACGACCTTGCCGTCACATTGGATAGGCGCGCACAGCAGCGACCTCACGCCCGCGAGTACGAGGCTGTCGGTCGCGTCAGCTTCCGACGCCGGCTGCCTGGTGACGACACTCCCGGTCGTGACCGCCTCCGCTACCGCTGACGCCGATATCCCTTCTACGTGCTCGCCGGAAACCGTTACGAGTTCCTGCGTACCGAGCTCGCCGATCTCCAGCACCTGGCACCGATCGGCTCCGAGGAGGTCTCTTGCTGCGTTCTCCACCGCGTTGAACACCGCTTTATTGCTTGTCGCAGCGGCGAGGACCCTTCCAGTCTCGAGCAGGTTGTCGAACCTCGCGGCGAGGGAGAGGGTGAGGCCTGCCTCGGTTCGGCGGGCACTCGTAGGAGACTCGATCTGCTCGAGCTCTCGTTCGGCCCAGTGAAGCTCCGCAGCGGCGCCCGGGCTGCCCAGCGCGGTGGCGATCCTCGCGAGCTCGAGGCTGCTGCGCGTCTCCTCCCAACCTGCTCCCTGCTCCGACGCGATCTCGACGGAACGACGCAGCAACCGTCGAGCTCGCGCCATCCGCCCGGCGCTTGCATAACTCAACGCGAGCTCCCGAAGGGCGTGCGGGGCGTTGTTTCGATAGGCGCGCGAGATCCGTACCGCCTGCCTGGCCGTACGGCGTTGGCGCTTCCGGAGCTCACCTAGGTGCGGGTTGTTCGCGTCGGCTGCCTCCACCTCGGCGCGGATCGCCGTCGCGAGCCAAGGGATAACCGGAACCACATACTCCTGCCTGAGACCCGCCTGTTTCACCCCCGCCCACGCCTCTTCGAGGAGCGCTACTGCCGCGGCGGCCTGACCCGAGCCCAAGAGCCGCAACGCTTCCGCAAGGAGGATCTCGGTGGTGGTGTGGCGGTCCTCGTTGTGACGGGCCAGCGCGCGGGCGGTTGCCTCCACAGGAATATGGCCGTCGGTCGCACGTGACCAGGCGGAGAGTGCGATCCCCGCGGAGGACATGTCCCCGATGCTCTCCGCGTCGTAGTGCACCTCCGATGCGAGACGAGCAGCTTCGCCGTATCGGCCCAGGCGGTAGTGGCAGAACGCGATGTGCCACCTTGCGGTGTTCATCTCCCACTGGTCCCCGGTGAGGGCGAGGAGTTGCACGGCTTCCCGGCAGGCGTTCAGCGCCTCCTCGTACCGCGAGGCAGCGTAGAGGACCACGCCGTAGAAACCGAGCGACTGGCCCTGTCCCCAGATGTCTCCCAGTTCCCGTCGTAGTTCAAGTGACTTCTTCGCGTACGCGATTCCCCGTGAGTACCAGGGGATCATGGTCATCACCGGCGCGTGCTCGGACCATGCCTGCGCGAGCTCGAGGGAGGGGCCGAATCGCTCGGCGATGTTCATCTCGCGTATGTGCGTCCACAGGCAGGGAACGCGACCTTTGCGGAACCAGTACGCATAGGCGAGCCGGCTGTAGAAGCGCATCGCCAAACGGTCCGTGTCCGTGGGCGGGGGGCGCCGCCGCACGGCCCACGGAGCGACCGTGTGGACGAACTGCACCAGTAGTTCCCAAGTCGCCGCGACCAGGTATACCAGTGCGTTCCTCGGCACCCAGCGCCCGAGCCCCCGCAAGGCCAGTTCCAACTGCGCGCACGCAGCAACCTGGTCGCCGCGCCGGAACGCGACCTCTCCCAGCTTCCCCTCGATGGCCGCCCGGCTCATGGGGTCACGAGCGCGCTTCGCGGCCTGGGACAGGCACTCCTCGGCTTCCGAGTATCGACCGGCTAGCGCCAGGACCTCACCGAGCCCTTCCGCGACTAGCCCTTCAGTGCCACTGTCTTGCGCACCTCTCGCCGCCATGCGGTAATACGTCTCAGCGCTGTCGAGGGCGTGGCGGGCGCGCGACTGCTCTGCGGCAGCGAGCGCATGGGGTAGAGCCTCCTCCGGCCGTCCTGCCGCATCGAGGTGGTAGGCGAGGTCGTACGGGGTCCCCGACCCTTCGAGCAGCCGGGCAGCTCCCAGGTGCAAGGCGGCGCTGGTGTCTTCGCCGAGACTTTCGAGGACGGCCTCTCTCAGCTTGTCGTGGAGGAACCTGGCTCGCCGGCGGTCCTCGTCGATCCACAGGATCCGCCGTTGCCTCACCTCGTCGACAGAACGCACGACGTCGTCGGGGCTGATCGCGCTCAAGGTCACAGCAAGGTCGAGATCGAAGCTCTTGCCCAGCACCGCGCCAGCGGCCAGGAGGTGCCGAGCCGGCCCCGGCAGCAGGTCCAACCTCCGTGCCAGCACAAGTGCGGCGCGCCGGGAGGTCTCGACCGCCTCGAGGAGCGGGACGTTGACGTCCCACCGGTCTCCGTCGTGGACAAGAGCAGAGCTCTCGACCATGCCCCGCAGAACCGCTTGGGCCATGAACGCGTTGCCTTCGCTCAGGCGCAGCACCGCCGCGGCCGCAGCTTCGGGTAGCGGCCCGGCCATCGACGACACGAGGTCCCGGACCTCGCGCTCGCGGAGCGCCGACAACTGCACGTTGGCCTTCGCGTTAGCGGATCGAAGCGGGCTCGAGTCGGGAACCTCGTCCGAGCGGAACGCAGAGATCACGAGCACCCAGCGATGGGTGTTGCGAGGCCGGGCAAATCGCGCGAGCACTTCCGCCGCGCTGGACTGCGCCCACTGGCAATCGTCGAGTACCACCAGTGCTGGCTCTTCCTTGTGGCCCGCCGCGTCCAGGAGCGTCGCGAGCGCCTCTATCGACCGCGCGCGCCCGTACTCTTCCGGGAGCAGCGCCACCGCGCTGCCCTCTAGAAGCGGTTCGAGAGCGGGAACAGCCGATAGCAGGGCTTCGGCGAAATCACCTATCGCTTCGCGGACCGACGCGAACCGCTCCGGGTCGGACACCGCTCGGGCGGCAATGCCGGCTCCGACCCCGTCGAACAGCTGAAAGGGTCTCTGGGCCTCGCGATCCTCACCCTGTCCGTGAAAGACCGTGAAACCGAGCTCGCTCGCGTGCCTTACCAGTTCGTCGAGGAGCCGGGTCTTGCCGGCCCCCGACTCGCCCTCGACCATGACGAGCGAACCCTTGCCTGCTGCTGCATCCAGCAACGCCGTGCGAAGGGCTGCCATCTCGGCGGAACGCCCGACGAACCCCGGTTCGGCCAGGGAGCCCCTCCGGTCGTGCAGGCCGATGACGATCCGCGGGTCTTCGACGCCGTTACGCCTCGCCCTCTGGATCGTCTCGACATCGGCTAGCACGGCGGCTGCAGACTGGTAGCGGTCGTCAGGGTCGGTCCGGCAGAGACGGTCGACGAGCGCGCACAACGCCGCCGGCGCGTCGCGAGGTCTGTGCTCCGACAGGGCGGCTGCACCGGCCAGCTTCTGGCGCAGCACCGCGCCGACGTCCCGCCCGTCGAACACGGGGTGACCGGTGAGGCATTCGTGCAAGGTGGCACCGAGGGCGTAGAGGTCCGAGCGCGCGTCCACAGGCACGTCGAGCAGCCCCGCCTGTTCCGGCGAGCAGTAGAGGGCGGTGCCGACGAGGGTTTCGCGAACCGACGGGTCGAGGGTGACGCTTCGCGACAACCCGAAGTCGATGAGCTTGGCCGTATTCGGTGAAGGATCCCCGTTGTCGGATACCGCCTGGACGACGATGTTCCCGGGTTTTACGTCGCGGTGCACGACACCCGCTTCATGCGCGCTGACCAGAGCCGACAGGACGCCGTGCGCGACGGCCAGCATCTCGTCGGCGCTCAGGGGGCCCCTCGCCAAGCGCTGAGCCAGGGTCTCGCCGCCGTAGTACGGCTGCGCCAGCCAGATCCAGCCGCCGTCCGTCCCGTGGTCGAGCAGGTAAGGGTTGCCATCAGGGTCGGATAGGCCTGCCAGCACCTCGGCTTCGTGGGCGAGCCGGATCCCCTGCGCCGCGCTGAGGGAGGACACCGGGGCGCGCTTCACGACCACCGGCTCGTCACCCCCGGGCGAGCCGGCGAGGAACGTCTCCACGCCGGAGCTGCTCTTGAGGAGGCGCGTTAGCCGGTAACGCCCGGCGAGAAGCTCGCCGCGCATCGCCGTGTCCATAGAGTCCACGGAGTCTTGTTCGGAATCTGATGGAGCGTTCGGCACGGCTATTTCCGGAATGACCCGAAAAATGTGACCTCCGGATCATCCGGTCGGGTCGTAGTGACTAGTCAGGCGGTTTGTGCAATGACCGTGCCCCTGCCCCCGGTGCACATAGTCGGCGCACACCATACGACTTTGTGGCGCGGAAATCTCGGAAAGTGGCTGGCCATTCGTACCGCGGAAATCTCTACCGGGACCTCACTAACCTTGGCAAAAGGGCAAAACCGCTAATCAGCTAGTGCCCTGACCTGAATCGTTCGCGTCCACCACTTTGGAGGTGGGGGTCGCGCAGACTCGGTCATGTCCAAACCTGTCCGAGTCCGAAGACTCACAGACATCGAGGGCCGTGAGCTACAGCGAATCGTCCGTCGTGGCAGCGGTAAGAGCGATAACTCGGTGGTGAAGTGGCGTCGAGCGCTGGTGGTGTTGGCCTCCGCTGGCGGCAACGACGTGGCGGTGATCGCCCGGATGGTGCAGACCTCGCCGGATCGGGTGCGGGAGATGATCCACCGTTTCAACGAAGAGGTGATGAAAAGTCTGGACCCCGCGTGGGCGGGTGGCCGACCCCGCCGGATCACGACGACTGAACGCGAGCTGATCGTCTCGTCGGCCAAAGCCCGCCCGGCCACGCTGGGCCAGCCCTTCACTCGCTGGAGTATCCGCAAGCTGCAGGCCTACTTGGCCGTCCACAAAAAGGTGGTCATCTCCCGGGAGCGGCTGCGCCAGATCCTGGCCGAGGAACAGATCACTTTTCAGGCCACCAAGACCTGGAAGGAATCGCCAGACCCTCAGCGCGAGGAGAAGCTGGACCGTATCGAGGAGGTCCTGGAAAATCACCGGGACCGCACCTTCGCGTTCGACGAGTTCGGACCTTTGGCAATCAAGCCCGAGGGCGGGCACGCCTGGGCAGGGCGGGGCCGTCCGCAGCGGCTGCGGGCCAACTATCACAAGCCACATGGGACCCGGCAGTTCTTCGCCTGGTACTCGGTCGGTGACGACCACCTCTATGGCCGGATCGAACGGCGGAAGGGATCCGCGCCGACCCTGCGGGCGCTGCAGGCGATCCGTCGGCTGAGTCCCGACGGCGAGCCGGTCTATGTGATCTTGGACAACTTGAACCACCACAAAGGCCGCGAGATCCGCCGGTGGTGCGCCGAGAACAACGTCGAGCTTTGCTTCACACCCACCTACGCGTCATGGGCCAACCCGATCGAGGCGCACTTCGGGCCGCTACGGGAGTTCGTCATCGCCAACAGCGACTACCCCGACCACCCCAGGTTGACCAAGGCCATCCGCCGCTACCTCTCCTGGCGCAACGCCAACACCCGCGACCCTGAACTCCTCGCTCTCGAACGAAAGCATCGAGCCAAGATCCGAGGCGAAGCCCGACGGCGCTGGGGACAGCCCAAGCACCGAGCCGCATGATCAGCCAAACGCGCGAACCTTTGTGGTCAGGGCACTAGCTCAGAGCACCTGCACGCGAAGTGCCGCGACCACGCTTGGGTTGGTGACGATCTCGATCTCGGCGATGGTGTTGCCCACGACGCGGAAGGCGAATATGGCTCGGGGTCGCCCGCCGGGAGCCCAGACTGCCCCGGGCGTGCCGTCGATGAGCGCTAGCTCGGCGGCCCGCGCCCGACCCACCAGGGCGTTAGCCACGGCCCGGCCGCCACGCACCTCGGGCGCCAGGAGGGGCGCTCCCTTCTCGCGGTTCGCGGTTGCCGCTTCCACCGCGCTCCGGTCGGCGCGCAGAACTGCGTCGGGATCGAGCAGGGTGACGAGTGCTTCGAAGTCCCCGTCGCGGGACGCGGCCAGGAAGGCCTCGACTACCTCCTGCTGGCGGCGCCGGTCTGCTGGGTGTACTTCATCGCTGCCTTGGACGCGCCGCCGGGCCCGGCTGGCCAGCTGGCGGGCAGCGGCAGGAGAGCGGCCGACGATCAGCGCGATGTCCTCGAATGGCACAGAGAACAGGTCGTGGAGCACGAAGGCGAGACGCTCTGATGGATTTAGTGTCTCGAGCACAAGGAGCAGCGCCGGGCCCATCGTGTCGGCGAGGACCGCCTCTTCTTCGGGACCAACCATTTCGGCCTCGGGCTCGTAGTTCTCGTCAACGGGCGTTTCGTAGTGGGTCCGGCGGGATCGGAGTACCCCGAGGCAGACGCGAGATACGACCGTGGTGAGCCACCCGCCGAGGTTGTCGATGCTCTGAGGGTCCGAACGGCTCAGGCGGATCCACGTGTCTTGCACCGCGTCCTCTGCCTCAGTCAGGGATCCGAGCATGCGGTAGGCGACCGCCTGTAGCTTCGGCCGGTTGGCTTCGAACTCGGCGGCGAGACTCTCGTCCATTCTGATCAGATTGACGCGCCAAGCGGCCAGAATGTGACACAAACCTGAGATCGGCTATTACCGAGGCTGTCACATATCGGCGCTGTGACGCGTCAGAGAGGGCATGACAGCAAGACTCAACAACCCAGCCAACCTGCTCCCTGACTCGATGACCGGTATCCAGTCCATCATCAAGGCGGCTCACAGCGCCGGGGTGCCCCGCTCCACCTTGGAACTCGCCCACCTGCGGGCCAGCCAGATCAACGGCTGCAGCCCCTGCGTCTACAGCGGAGCGATCAGCGCCAAGAGGGCGGGCGAGAGCGACGAGCGGCTCTTCGCCGTGGCCGCCTGGCGCGAGACAGACCTCTTCACCACCGAGGAGAGAGCGGCGCTGGCCCTAGCCGAATCGATGACCCGACTCGCCGACCGGGTTGACCCCATCCCCGACGAGGTTTGGGACGAGGCAGCGAAATACTTCGACGAAAAGCAACTTGCCGGACTGGTTCTGTGGGTCGCCACGACCAACCTCTTCAACCGAGTCAACGCCGCGACCAAGCAGCCCGCCGGCGCCGTCTGGTGACAGTCAGGTCCCATAGCTCCCAGATCCGGAACGACATCCTGATCCGGAACGACACCGTCTCCATCTGAAAGGAAGCAGACCGATGAAGACAATGACATGCAAAGACCTGGGCGGCCCATGTGAGTTCGCTCATCATGGAAGCACCGCTGACGAGATCATCAGGTCGCAGTTCGCCTCTTCGCGACAGAAGCCTCGTCGCCATCGCTGCGCGATGAGGGATGAGCTTCGGTCCACCTGGAGATGCGCGTGCGTGCCGTTCGCCGCCTGATCGAGGAGATCGCCCCGCGTCGTGGCCGCGCTAGCTTCTCGGTGTGACGCCAGTGGAGAAGCGTGTCGTTCAGCTGCACGGCCACCGGGTCGTCTACCGCATCGGCGGGGACGACCCGGCGAGCAAGCGCCCGGTGCTGCTGCTGATACACGGGATGGCCGGCAGCTCGGTCACCTGGCGTGAGGTCATGCCGGCGTTGACGCAGCGCTACACGGTCGTCGCTCCCGACCTTCCCGGCCACGGAGAATCCGACAAGCCACGCCAGGACTATTCGCTGGGAGCTCACGCGAACGCTCTGCGGGACCTCCTTGCCGCCATCGGAATTGACGGCGCCACGGTCGTCGGCCAATCACTTGGCGGTGGGGTGGCGATGCAGCTTGCTTACCAACATCCCAGGCACTGCGAACGCCTGGTGCTGGTCTCGAGCGGCGGACTAGGCCAGGAGGTCTCGTGGATCCTCCGCGCTCTCACGTTCCCCGGTGTCGAGTTCCTCATGCCGATCCTCTTCCCGTCGTTCGTGCGTGACGCCGGGAACGCGATCAGCCGCAGCTTGCGCGGCTTGGGCCTCCGGGCGCCGCGCCTCGAGGAAGAGTGGCGGGGCTACGTCTCACTGACCGACTCCGAGACCCGCGCGGCGTTCTTGCGGACGCTTCGGGCTGTCGTCGACATGGGTGGTCAAGCGGTGAGCGCTCACGACCGGCTCTACCTGTCGTCTCTGCTGCCCACCCTCATCGTGTGGGGTGAACGCGACGGGATCATCCCTGTCGCCCACGCCCACGAAGCGCACCAGGCGATGCCCGGCAGCCAACTCGTGCTCTTCGAAGAATCCGGCCATTTCCCCCACGTCGAGGAGCCTCAACGTTTCATAGAAGCGCTGACCGGGTTCGTGGAGACCACCGAGGCGACGCACCTCGATGGTCGCGTCTGGCACGAGCTGTTGACCGCCGGCCCACAAGGTTGAGTTCAGGTGTCGCCCCCGGCTGGCCACCGACGTAATGAGAACGCGACAGTCCATTAGGCGGTTACCCAAGGCGCCGTTGCAGGATCGACGCCCCCGGACCGGTGAGATCGGCAGCCACGCCGCGGCGACCAGCTAGGACCATGAGGACCGCTTCCGCGGGACCTCGCGCTTCGGGCCCTGCGCCACGCGACCAGTCGAGGTCGGTGGCGACTAGTCGTACGCCGCGGGCATTCCAGAACCCCCGCAACGGTGGAGCGGTCACCGCGAACGGCAGCGCACAGAGCAGCCGCTCGGCCGGAATCTGCCGTCGTATGCCGAGCGGTCGGCGCATGTCCTGATGGTGAATCAGAGCATCGACCAGCCCAACCCGGCCGCCGAATCGCGCGGTGGCACCACGGGGCGTCAGCCCACCCCAGACACAGACTCGGGTGATCCCACTACTCCAATCGCAACGATGCCAGGAAGTCGGCCATCTCGGTCCGCTCCTGACGGGCCATCGCCATCACATCCACGAGGCCTTTGCTATCACCGGCGGGATCTCGATACAACGACGAGGCTGCCGGTGCCACCAACCCAGATCGTCGTTCCCGGGGCATGAGCTTGCGAGGGCTTTGAAGGTTCACCCAGAAGGGTCGCCGTCTTCTTCCACACCGAGACGTGGGACATGCCCGCCAGCTCTCGTCATAGAGTACGGCGACGCTCTCACCGAAATGGTCTTGCGGCATCGGTCAAGAGTCGCAGTTCCCCCTATCTGCTGCCAGACGATTCTGGGTCGTCGGAATATGAAGCGCTTGTTGTGGGAGGGATCCGCCTCCTGGCTACCGCCAGAATGGTCACGTACTCCTTGGTGACAACATCTCCAAGGTGCCTGCTGATCAGCCTCCTGATGCCGTCGAGAAGCTCGTCGCGCGTGCGCTCATCCATCAAGGCGTAGGAGGATTGCGAGGCGAGCATGGCTAGGTAGCCGTCGGGGTCGTAGCTGACAATCCACCGATAGGTATGGACCGTCGGTGATTCGAAGAGATCCGCGACAGGTGGAGGATCCCAGAGCCGGCGGTCCACTCGTCCCCATACCTCGGCGATATCGCCGCCAGTCTTGGCTCTGAGATCGATCTCGTCGGCGTTGGGAAACGTCCAGGCGCCTACCTCTGGAGCGAGGCGGCGGTGGAGGTCTCGTACTGCTTCACCGAATACCTCAGCCGTATGGGTGCCCCCGGCACTGTGGGCGTTGGTCAGCAGGGCCAAGTGGCCACCGGGTCGGAGCACGCTGGCCGCCTTGGCGTACGACAGGTTCGGGTCGATCCAGTGAAACGCCGTTGCCGACACCACGACGTCGAAGCTGGCGGGCCTGCACGCAAAGGATTCGAACGTTGAAGTGGTGACCTCGACGTTCGGGGACCTCGACAGGTTCCTTCGAGCGAGTTCGGCCAGTTCTGCGCCGGCTTCCACGCAGCGAATCTGCGCCCCCATCGCAGCGAGATCGCGCGTCAGCTGCCCTGTGCCGCATCCGATTTCCAGCACTTCGCTGGGCTCTGCAATCCGGCACAGCGCACGCAGATCGGCGACAGCCGCAGCTGGGTACCCGGGCCGAGCACAGTCGTAGAGCCGTGCGATGCGGTCGAAGACCGAACGGGCCTGCACAGCAGGGTCGGACAGGCCCTCGGGAAGCGGTATGTACGCCGCCTCGCCTCCCTCGATGCCGACCGTTTCTTTCTTCGTCGGGCTGCCCACATACCAACGCTATCCACCGGGCGCTGGAAGTGCCTTCACGCCCCAAGTAGTCGGCGTGGTGAAATACGACCCCCAACCACGTCAGCCGGAGGCGGCCGCCTTGGCCATCTCCTCGATGTGGGCCCGGTGCTGCTGGTCGAACTCCTCGGCGGCGGCCTCATCGCTCGCCATCTCCGCGTCGATGTCGCTATCGGCGAACCCCATGACGCCCATGTCCTCGAACGCCCGGCGGATCTTCGGCCCCCACAGCCCGATGTCCCGGATGATCGGCACGATGCGCGTGAAGAGGTAGACGCGGAACTGCAGGAACAGGTCGCTCTCATCCACCCATTTGGTGGCTTCGGGGGGTAGCCCGAGGCGCTCCCAGACCTCCTCCGCCATGAAGCGATCCCGCATGCGGTAGCAGGCGTCAACGCAGAAGTCTTCCCGCTCCTCCCGCTCTGTCTCGGTCAGCTGCGGGTAGTAGTCGCGCAAGGCCAACCGGCCGAACATGACGTGACGGGCCTCGTCCTGCATCACGTAGGCGTTGATGGCCTTGGCCAAAGGCTCGGCGGCCATGTTGCGGATCAGACCGAACGAGGCCAGCGCCAGACCCTCGATCAGGACCTGCATCCCTAGATAGGTGATGTCCCAGCGACTGTCGCTGACGGTGTCTTGGAGCAGGCTGGCCAGGTTGCCGTTGATTGGATACACCAGGCCGATCTTGTCGTGCAGGTAACGGCTGTAGACCTCGACGTGGCGGGCTTCGTCGATGGTCTGAGTGGCCGCGTAGAACTTGGAGTCGATGTTCGGCACCGACTGCACGATCTTGGCCACCGAGATCAGGGCGCCCTGCTCGCCGTGCATGAACTGGCTGAGCCGCCACGCCTCGAACTCCCGATGGGCAAGGTCCTTCTCCTTGCGGTCGAACTTGTCCCACCACGGCGACCCGCAGAGAGGATGGGCCTCGTCCGGCATGCCGATCGGCCGGTTGGGATCGACATCCTGATCCCAATCGAGGCGCTCGGAACCGATCCACTGCCGGCGGGTGCCTTTGTCGTAAAGGCGGAGGAGTTGGTCCCTCCCGCTGGTGTAGTCGAAGTCGAACATGGCCGTGGTCGGCGACGGGACTCCCCATGCCTTGGCCGAGTCAGACACGGTTTCGGCAACGGTGGGTGCGCCCGGCGCGCCGTGGTCATTTGACATATCGCTGCTCCTCCCCCAAAACGTGACGCTGTGTCACAGATTCGCACCACCGGTAGGCTCCGTCAAGTGGCAGTCGTGGACTCGAGCAATCACCCCGGGCGCCGCCAGGCCCGGAGGGAGGCGACGAAGCGGACGATTATGGACGCCGTCGAGCGGCTGCTCGGCGATCGGCCCTACGCCGATCTGCGCGTCGAAGACGTGATGGCCGCCTCGGGGCTTACCAGGACCGCCTTCTACCGCTACTTCCCCGACCTCGAATCCGTGTTGCTGGCCTTGCTCGCCAGTGTCCGCACCGAACTCGCTGACGCGGCCAACCGGTGGCTCCTGCTCGACACCGACCCGGACGGGGGCATCCTCGAAGCCAACACCGCGCTGGCGCGGGTGTGGTCTCGCCACTGGGCCCTGCTGCTCGCCTTCAGTGACGCCGCCACCAGCGGCAGCCGGATCCAGGTGGCATGGCACGAGATGGTCGAGTCTTTTCTCGACCCTGTGGAGAGGCGGTTCGCCGATCTGGCCCGGCGCGGCCTCACCTCGCTGGAGTATCCGGCCGAGACGGCTCGAGCCCTGGTGTGGATGAACGAGCGGTACCTCTTCGAGACGTTTGCCCGCAATCGGGACGTCTCCGTCGAAGTGGCGGCGGCCACGCTGGCCCAGACCTGGCGCCGCGTGCTCTTCTCGGCACCGGGCTAACGGCGAAGGAGGGCCGCCAAAGTGGAGACCCCATAGCGGTGAAACTGAAGCTCGATTTACACGACCTCTACAACCGGGGGGATGAGATCGATCGAGCCCTGCGGGCCGTGATCGACGAGGCTGTGCGTAAGAAGGCGACGTTGGTCGAGATCATCCCCGGCAAGGGAAGCGGACAGCTGAAGAAGAGGGTGCTGCGGTTCCTTGACCAAAAGGATGTGAAGGTCCTCTACGACCGAGTGGAGAAGGACTCCGACAACTTCGGGCGGGTGTTCGTGCACTTCCGCTGGAGGAAAGCGGGCCGCTGATCGAGTCCGAGGACCCGCCGTGGTCTTGGTTGTACGGCGATCAGGACACCCGGGCCACACCGGCAAGACTGTCTGCCATGGCGTTCGGTCAGCAGTCAGGCCCACCAGCGACCTCGAAGCAGGTTCAGGAGCTGCTCGAGCTGCTCAAGGAAGCGGGCCACACCGACTTCCGGGACGCGCGCGGCCCAATGGGTTTCACCCAGCGTCAGGCCGCGGGCAGGTTCACTCGTGACGAGGCGGAGGCGTTCATCGACCGGTTACAAGATGCAGAGTCTGACGGGGCCACCCCCGCCGCGGTCCCGGCGTGGCGGCTCTCTGCGCAGGAGCAGATCATCGCCCACGTCCCTGCTGAGAAGCTCGCCGTCGAGCTTCGTCGCCGCGGCTGGACCGTGATCGAGCCCTAGACAGCCGGTGTTCTGGGAAAGTCCGGGGGGCCTCCTAGTGCTTGGCGCAGAACCCGGTGCAGGGGCTTGCCCATGCCGTTGTGGGGGATGGAGTCTACGAACACCACCTGCCGGGGAACCATATAGCGGGGCAGTCTCTGACGGAGGTAGCGGCGGATATCGTCGGAGTCGGTGCGTGGCCCCGGCCCCGGAACGATGAAAGCGACGACACGCTCGCCGTAGCGTGGGTCGGGCACGCCTATAACCGCAGCATCGGTGATGGCCGGATGTGTCATCAGGATGTCCTCGATTGGCTGGGGGTAGACGTTCTCGCCGCCCGAGATGATCATGTCGTCTTCCCGGCTGTCTACGTGCAGGCGACCCATGACGTCGAAGTGCCCCAGGTCCCCGGTCGGCATGAGTTGCAGGTCGGCCCCTGGCGAGGGTCGCTTGCCATCCTGGACGGCTAGGGGGCCTCCGACGAGGATCCGCCCGGTTACGCCCGCTGGGAGATCGGCGCTGTTTGAGTCGCGCACCCGCACTGTGACCCCGCGCAGAGGCCGCCCGACCGTCCCTGGCGCGGCGCGTAGGTCCTGTGGCCGGGCGACTGTGGCGAAGGCGGCCTCGGTCGAGCCGTAGAGGTTGTACAGGACGTCCCCGTAGATGTCCATGAACCTGACGGCTAGATCTCCTCGCAAAGCGGCGCCGCTGCAGACGGCGACGCGCAGCGATGACGTGTCGTAGCGACCGCGGACGTCGGCGGGCAGCTCCACGAGCTGGCTGACCATGGCGGGGACTACTACCAGGACCTCGATATGGTGCCGTGCTATTAGTTTCAGCACCGCCTCGGGGTCGAATGTCGGGCGCAGCACGATCGTGGCCGAAAGCAGCCACGCGAATGAGAGCTGGCCGAACCCGAGCGCGTGGAACATCGGCGAGGCGATGAGCGTCGTATCTCCGACCCGCATAGGAACTCGGTCGACGAACCCGACGACCGGGTCCAAAGTGAGAGGTACTGGCCGGCTGGCACTTTTGGGCTCGCTGGTGGTGCCCGATGTGAGCAGCACGTAATGCGTTCCTGGCCTCCCAGGTCGGGGAACTGGCCCAGTTGGCTGACCGTCCAGGTCTGTCAGGGCCGCGACGGCCAGGTCCCTCCGACCGTCGGTCGCGACCACCCTGGGTAGGGGGATGCCTTCCATCAGGGGCAGGAACTCGGCGTCCGCGATCAAACAGGCGACTCGTTCGCGCTCGACGACGGACGCCACCTGGGGGGCCGCCAAGGAGGTGTTGAGCAGGATCACGTCGGCGCCTATGCGCGACAGGGCGGCCACGGACTCCACGAAGCCACGATGGTTGCGGCACATGACCGCCACACGGTCGGACTCCGACACCCCTCGGCGCGAGAGCGACCCGGCCAGGGATCGCACCCGACGGTCCATCTCAGCGAAGGTCAAGCTGCCCTTCTCGTCGATCACGGCGGGCCGATCGGCGAAGCGGGCGGCGCCGAAGACGTATGCGCCGGCCGGCGTGATGCCCGTGCGGGAAAGTTCAACGCCTGAGCGGATAGCCGCTGCTCCTGTCGCAGCCGTGAATAGCCCTGCCCGGGCCAGCGTGGCGGCCACCCCTAGCGGACCGAGCCTGACTGGAGCCGGTGGTGCCGGCCGCTCGATAGGAACGCCGGTCGCGCCCTCCACCTCCGAGCGCAGCGCGGCCAGCGTGCCGGCGAGGGCGCGCCGGACCATGGGGCCCGCGGCGATGGCCATGAGAGCACCCAGCGGACCGGGGACCCGGTAGGTCACGGTCAGGTGTACGTCGCTCGCGTTGCCCGCAGGCTGGATGTCCCACCGCCCTTCGGTCGCCAGCCCCCTGACCGTCCGCCAGTCGATCCGCCGCCCCGGCTCAGAGGCGACCACTTCCAGCAGTCCGCCAACAGGAGCGGTGCCAATATCCATCCGGAACTCCACGCGTGACCCCACGGTGAGACGGTCCGACTGGGGCTCCCAACGGGACAGTCCCGGTATGGAACTGGCGTACCAGGCGGGGTCGGTTATGGCGGCCCACACCCGCCCCGGTGATGCGGCGACCCGCATCTGGCTCCTCTCGTGCATGCCAAACATCACCCCAGCACCGGGAACCGCCGCCGCTCGGACATCGAGTCCAGGGCGCTTTGCATCAGGGATCTCACATGACGGTAGGCACCTTCGACGTCGCGGTCGCCAAAGAACTCATGTAGGTCGACAGGCTCGAGGACCTGGACCTGCAGCTTCGCCGGAAGGGGTAGATGCCCCAAGAAATCGCCGACGTTGATTCCCCACGGCAGGGCCAGGGAGACCGGCAGGACTTTGAGCTGGAACAGGCGGTCCAAACCCAGCGCGCGAGCCAACCTCTGGCCACTGGACAGGAACAAGGCCGTCTCCTGGCCCCCCACAGAGACCACCGGCACGACAGGGACCCCCCGCTGCAAGGCCAGGTGGATGAACCCGCTCCGCCCCGCGAGTTCGACCTTCCCAGACTCCCAAGAGGGACGGTGCACCTCGACGTCGCCGCCCGGGTAGACGAGCACGGCGGCCCCCCGGTCGAGGGCAGCCCGGGCATTCGACTCGGCAGCCAACATCATCCCGAACTTGCGCAGCGGCTGCAGCACCGGCTGAGCCATCACCAGGTTGTGCGCCAACTGGTAAAAGGGGCGGTCTGCTCCGAAGTAGCCGCAGAAGGCCAGCACTAACACCATCGTGTCCGGCGTCATGTTCCCGCCCGAATGGTTGCCGACCAACAAGACAGGGCCGGAAGCGGGGATGTTCTCCAAGCCATGGACGTCGGCCCTGAACCAGAGGGTCGCGGCCAGCCACGCCGCCGGCAGCACGGCCCGGATAAAATCCGGGTCCCGATCCTCCAAGCGACCGTTCGGCACAATGCGGCCAAAGGGGTGTCGTGACTCCCCGCTGAATTCTTCCGGACCGGCTGTCTTCCACAGAACCACTGGTCCAATTGCACCTTCGCCGGCACAGTCCGCCTAGGGCCGTTAGCCCACAATCCGTCTCCGCCTGCCTCTTGCTCGATGGAAATGCAGCGATATGGGCTGGAACGGCGACGTAGGGGAAGGGTTGAGCTCTTTGTCTTTGAGTGGCCCGTGGGATCGAGCTGATGCGATGCTGTGGTCGCCATGAAGTATCCGCTGTCGATCTTGGACCTTGCGACGGTTAGTGAGCATCAGACCGTTCGTGAGAGCTTGGAAGCGACCGTGGTCCTCGCCAAACGGGCAGAGCAAGCCGGGTACAACAGGGTCTGGTACGCCGAACACCACAACATGGCCTCTGTCGCGTCGTCGGCGACGAGCGTCCTCATCGCCAATGTCGCAGCGCACACGGAACGTATACGGCTCGGCGCGGGCGGGATCATGTTGCCGAACCATCCACCGTTGATCATCGCCGAGCAGTTCGGGACGCTCGCCGAGCTGCACATGGGCCGGATCGACCTTGGCGTAGGTCGGGCGCCGGGGAGCGACCAGCTCACGCAGCGGGCATTGCGGCGCGACCCGATGGCCGCCGAGAACTTTCCGCACGACGTGGTTGAGCTCCAGGGCTACCTCAGCGGGCCGAGCCGGGTGCCAGGGGTGGAAGCGACGCCTGGTAAGGGCACCAACGTCCCCCTTTATGTCTTGGGTTCTTCGCTGTTTGGGGCGTCCCTGGCCGCCGCCCTCGGGCTGCCTTTCGCCTTTGCTTCGCACTTCGCGCCCGATGCGCTCGAGCAGGCGATCGCCCTGTACCGCGAACGGTTCCGACCGTCAGAACAGCTCGATCGGGCCTATGTGATCGCAGGGGTCAATGTCGTCGTGGCCAACACCACCGCCCAGGCGGACGCTCATCTGCTGTATGCCCAACGGCGCCGGGTCGCTCGTTTTCTCGCTCGGGGCGACCAGGTGACCGATGAGCAAGCTGACGCCCTATTGGACTCACGGGCAGGCCAGCAGGTTCTGCAGATGATGGAGTACACCGCTGTCGGCGATCCGCCCGCCGTCAGGCGTTATCTGGACAGTTTCGCCAAGCACGCCGACGCCGATGAGCTGATCGTCACTCTCATGTCCCCGGGATTCGAAAACCGGCTGCGCGCGGCAACCCTCCTGGCAGAGGTGGCCGAGTTGCCAGCCGCCTGAAGAACGGCGAAGAGACCCGTCGGGGCAGCGGCGACGCTATCGCCCAACCCGCACCCGGGCGATAGTCACCCAGCAAAGGCGGCCGCTCCTGCTCCAAACAAGTACACGCGAAGGTGCTCGTCATCCCGTCGCTCTGGTCGGATTACGGAGTGCTTGTCTGTGACGTAAGCCCAGTCGATCGGCTACCTGGCTAGGTGCTGCCGGGTTGTGGTGGTTGGGTGATGATGGAGAGATGGAGTCGACACCCGAGTTCCGGTCCGGCCTGTATCAGGGCACGGCCCGCTACTACGACCGCTGCCGGGTTCCCTATCCGTCCCTGCTGATCGACGACCTAGTCATCCGGGCCGTCCTGAGCGGCACCGGCCGGCTCCTGGACCTGGCGTGTGGGCCAGGCCGGGTGACCTTCGCCCTCTCCGAGCACTTCGCTGATGTCCTCGCAATCGACCAAGAGGAAGAGTCGGTCAGCTTCGCCAAGGACCTCGCCGCCGAGCGAGGAGCCGCTCACATCAACTGGCGGACCGGCCGAGCCGAAGACCTCGATGTCGCAGGCCACTTTGAGCTGGTGACAGTTGGCGACGCGTTCCACCGCCTCGACCGCCGCCGCATCGCCGCTCTCGCGATCCAGTGGCTTCAGCCCGCCGGTCACATCGCCCTACTGTGGACATCAATGCCCTGGCAGGGACCCGCCCCCTGGCAAAAGGCCGCCTTGGAGTTGGTGGTTCACTGGATGCAGGTCACCGGATCCCACGAGAACATCCCATCGAATCTCGCGGAAACGCTGACCCAGGCACCGAACCTCACAGTGCTCGCCAGCGCCGGCCTCACGGTGATCGGCACCTACGAGTTCACGGCGCCCCACATCTGGACTCTTGAGACCCTGGCCGGATTCGCCCACTCCACCTCCATCCTGTCCCGGTCGGCCTTGGGCGACCACGTCGAGGCCTTCGAGCGTGACCTGCGAGATCGCCTCCTTGCTGTACAGCCCGACGGCAACTTCGAAGAATCCGTCAGCTTCACGTATGACCTTGCCGTCAAGCCGTAGAGCACGCGTAGGTGCCGATAGCGCTCCAAGCGTCGACTCCAGGTACAGCACTACCAGTTACAGGGTTCCGGTCCAGGTGTATTTGAACACCGCCGAGGCGGTTCTTGACGGCATGGTCAACGCTTTGCCTAGCGGCGAGGTCGGTGTCTACTTCTCCCACGACCAGTGGAACAGGTTCCTCGGCGGCCTCGATTTCATCCAATACACCTCCGGCTACGACTGCGACATCGCCTGCGTCTGATACCCGCTAGTCGGCCGCGTGGGACGCGCACGTCTGCTACAGGACGGGGGTAGCCCCGCCGATGACTCGTAGTGGACCCAAGCACCTATCGGGGGCAGCGGATGGAAGACTCGACATCGCCAGTAGTGCTGATTATCGACGATGAGCCTGTGATCCTGCGGTTCCTGAGGGTGTTGCTCGAAGAGGAGGGGTTCACAGTCTTCGAGGCCATGACCGGACCGATCGGCTTGGGCCTGATCCCGGTCGTTTCTCCTCAGGCGGTCGTGCTGGATGTGATGATGCCAGACATGGACGGCGTCGAAGTCTGTGCTCGAATCGCTGCGAAGTATCCCATCCTGCCCGTGGTGATACTGACCGCGCGGGACGATCCCGCGGTCGAGGATCGCTGCATTGCAGCGGGAGCCCGCCACTTCTTCACCAAGCCAGTTGTCCCCGACAGGCTCACTGACGCCCTGAGGAGGTCTTGCGGCATGGAGAACCTAGCCGTGCCGTCGAGGCCGAGAGTCGCTGTTGACTGCCCCAGTACCTCGATGTCGCCGGAGCCCGAAGCAAACCAGCAGGCCAACTCGTCCGACACATGTCTGACCCGGGACGAAGACGAGGAGCTCCGCCGTCTGCACTGGTTCTCAGAGGTCGGAACGCTCGCCGATCGCAAACATGAGCGAATCGTCGCACTTCGGCTGCGCGATCGCCGGAAGGAGATCCGTCCTCCCCGCGACTCAGTCGCGGAAAGAGAGGAGACCGGCCAGAGCAACTAGCGGCGCCGGCACCGCGAAGCATCTCCCGGAGCTGACTGGCAAACGCGCTGATGGCCACCTGCGTCCGTTCGGGGTCGGTCAGGGAGACCCGGTTCGCTCCGCTCCCTTGGCGAGGTCGGCCGACCATCGCTTGAGAACCCAGCGCACGACTAGAACCCAAAACCAACCAGTCACGCCGTGGGTGCCGAATCGAGATTCCCAGGTAATCCGGGTTCCTCCGCCAGGGAGCGCTTTGAGGTAAACGTCGGAGCGGTAGTCGTCCAACGGCTGGCCTGAGAGCAAGGTGTAGCCGAAGTGGGTTGGAGCCTCGAAGGCCACGACCTCTTCGCGATTGCATTTGGTCGGCTTGGCCGGATCGACACCGAGCACACGGATGGCGCCAACCCCGTCAGCAGTAGGGCTGCCGTCTCGCTCAAGGCGAGCCATCTTGTGGCGTGACCACGTGGGCCACTCCCCGACGGTGCTCAGCAGCTGCCAGACGATCTCGATCGGGGCGGAGCTCTCCGCCTCCGCCCGGGCGAGGTGACTCATGGGCTCTTTCCTGGTCTCGATGTGGCCATTGCGAGGGAGGGGGCGGGCGGTGTCAGCGCGCGCACGACGAACTCGGCGAGCTGGCGCGCGAACGAAGCGTCAGCCTCAACCCTCATCAGGTTGATGCGAAACAGCATCGTTCCCACCAAGACGTCAGCAACCAGGTCCGGTGCGACCGGGACTGTCGCCTCGCCTCGAGCGTGAGCGGCATCGAGCACCGCGGCAAAACCGGCCCGCATCGGTTTGTACCACCGTTCCTGCAGCCGCGCTTCGAGAGCGGGGTCGCGACCACGTTCGCCTAGCAGCCCCGGTATCGCTGCGACGGCTTCAGGCGTCGTATTCGCTTCCTGCAACATCGCAGTCAGGGCCTCGACGTCTCCAAGCAATGACCCCGTCGCCGGCGCACCCCCATAGCCGCTCGGGTAACGCTCAAAGACGACTTCGTGCACCAAGGCCGCCTTGCTGGACCATCGGCGATACAGGCTGTCCTTCCCTACCCCAGCCCGCTTCGCCACTTCCCCCATCGTCAACTTGGCGTAACCCACCTCACGAAGCAGATCGATCGCCGCCGCCGCGATCGATGCGTCCACGCCGGCAGATCGAGGTCTCGGCACGCCTAGAACCATACGGGACGACCCGTATGGTTATCAAGCAAGCTCGTACGGCAAGCTGGGAAGATGTCCGACGGCGAGTCCTCGTATCCGGTCAGGATGTGGCTCTGTCCGCTGTCGCGGGGTGGTTCGGGGCACCGACTGGCCTCACGAGGAGCTTCAACGTCGTTACCGCGGCTGGTTCGCCTGGTGGCTGCAACAGAAGTCGACGCGGCACAGCTACTGGGTAATCGTGGATCTTCTCCTCATTGTTAGAAGAAGCCGATGGATCACATGGGATATGGACGTCGAAGCTACCGTCGCGTCCCTGCCGGCAGGGCTCTTATCTCGGGGAGGCGCCTGTCATTGCGCATGCCCACCGGAGGGCTTAGCGTCTGCGGCGCGCGACCAGGACACGGGGGGTGGGCATGACAGAAACGGGCACCATTCCGCGCCGGAGGAGGCGAGCTCGCCGGGGCTTCGTAGGAGCGGTGGCCTGCCTTGCTGTTGCCGGCATGCTGACCGCCTGCAGCAGTAGGTTGTCGCCGCGCGCCCTTCTCGTCGGGACCTTCCACGGGGTCAAGGGGCAGTACTCCACCATCCAGGCCGCGGTGGATGCCGCCAAGCGGGGTGACTACATCCTGATCGCCCCGGGCGACTACCACGAACAGGACGACCTGGCCCACCCGCCCAGCGCGGCCCAAGCGGCCCTCGGCGAATACGGCGGCGTCCTGGTGCGAACGCCGGACATCTGGATCCGCGGCATGGACCGGTCCTCGGTCATCGTCGACGGGACCAAGTCCGGCGCCCCGGTGCCGTGCGACCCGCAGGCTCAGTGGCAGGAGCTCGGGCCGGCGGCACCGGGGGGCAAGCACTACGGGACCAACGGCATCGTCGCCTATCAGGCCGACAACGTGTGGATCCAGAACCTGACCGTCTGCAACTACCTCAGCGGGACCGGCTCGTCGGGCAACGAGATCTGGTGGAACGGCGGGTCGGGTATCGGCAAGATCGGCATGAACGGCTACTGGGGGAATTACCTGACAGCCACCACCACCTACTACGGCAACCCCACGGTGGCGCCCACCTACGGGATCTTCGCCAGCAGCGCCGCCGGGCCGGCCGGGTGGGACAACATCTACGCGTCGAACTTCGACGACTCCGGGATGTACGTGGGGGCCTGCCAGCAGGTGTGCGACGTGACCATCAGCGGGGCCTGGATGGAATACAACGCGCTCGGTTACTCGGGCACCAACTCCGGCGGGGCGATGGTGATC